>JBGQGO010000789.1:0-2589 GCA_041497455.1 Blastocatellia bacterium
AATGCGCGCCCTCGCCGGGCCGGCTTTCAACGAAGATGCGCCCGTTGTGCTCCTGGATGATCCCATACGACAACGCGAGGCCAAGACCAGTTCCCTGCCCTACTTCCTTCGTCGTGAAGAACGGATCGTAGATACGGGCGATGTTCTCAGGCGCAATGCCTACGCCTGTGTCTCGGAAGTCGATAACTAACGAAGTATCGACGGCGCGCGTGTGCACAGTAAGCCGGCCCCCGTTCGGCATAGCATCGCGCGCGTTCAGGATCAGGTTCATGAACACCTGTTGAAGCTTCGACGCGCTGCCGTATGCCGGTTGAAGGTGCTCGCCATAGGTGCACGAGATTTTGAACTTCGCGCTTCTCAGTTGCGGCTCCAACAACTGAAGCGTGTCGTCAAGAACGCGATTGATATCGACTTCGCGGAACTGTGCGTCGCCTGTGCGCGAGAAGTTCAGAAGGTTGTTAACGATGCCTGATGCGCGAACGGTCTGAACGTGAATCTTCTCGAGCAGCTTGCGTTTCGGATCATTCTCCTGGACCTGCTGCAGCAGCATCTGCGCGTAGGAAGAAATCCCGGCGAGCGGCGTGTTAACTTCGTGCGCGACGCCGGCTGCCAGCAGTCCGATCGACGACAGCTTCTCGCGCTCGAGCAACTGCTGTTCAAGTTGCGCGCGCTCGGTCACGTTCTCGATCACCACAAGAGTGCCGGTCACCACGCCTCGCGCGGCTTCGAACGGCGCAAGCGAGATGTTGAGCGTAAGCGGGCGTCCGTCCTCCGTCGAGGCGTTGTACTTGTAGATATGCCTGGTATCGCGAATCGCCCAGCCTTCCTGGCCGATCACATTCTGGATGGTTTCAATCAAGTCGCGGTCGAGTATGTCGTCTATGCTGCGGCGCAAGGCGCGATCGCGCGCGACGCCGAAAACCTCTTCAAGAGCGCTGTTCCACGTAGTGATCCGGCCGTCGACATCGACCACAAGAATGCCGACGTTGACGCTTTCAATGATGTTCTCGGAAAACTCCTTGAGCCGTGCGAGCTCTTCCGCCTTCTCCATCTCGGACCTGTACAGCAGACTATTCTCTATTGCGACCGCGACGTAGCCCGATAGCGCCCTCAGCAAGTCTGTGTCTTCGCTAGTCAGCATCGCGCCCGTTGTCGTGCGCCCGATCCCTATGATCGCCACCATGCGGTCCCTCACGACGCACGGCACGTAGTAGTGAAGTTCTTCGTAGCCCCTACCCAACGCCTCGAGTCCGTCGGCGTCCAACAGAGCGTCCTGTTCCCTGCGAAGATCGTGGGCAACGATGAAGCCCCGTCCGGCTGAGCGAATTCGAACTGTTGTCTTGACGTCTACCGGCAGACTCACATCGCCCTCGATCCCGGAGGCGTGCGCAAGTCTAAAGCCCGAAAACGCGTTGGCATCTTCGATGAAGATAGCGACCTTGCGAACCGAGAGCATGTTCGACAGGCGTCGAACGAGCGAGTCGAGTAACTGCGGAAGTGCGGTCGTCTGAGAGAGCGTTCTACCAAAATCCTGAAGCCCTGTTCGCAGCGTGTATCTCTCTCCGTAGAACCAGCGGTCCGCCCACACCTGAAGCTTGTTCTTGATCGGCGCGAACAGCATAGTAACTATGAGCATGCCCGCGACAACCACTGCCCGCGTCCTCCAGGAGTTCAGATCAGCAGTCGCCCAGATGAACCTCACCAGATCGCCCACGCCGAGCAGCATCGCCATGTAGATCGCCGCCACAGCGACGATCGCCATCACATGCACGAAGCTCCGGCGCATTATCACGTCGACGTCCATCAGTCGGTAGCGTACTATCGAGTAACCGAACGACAACGGAATCAGTATCAGCGGCCCGTATGCGATCTTCTCCATCGCTGGAGTAATCTCGAGGTTCAAGACGTAGGGAACCAGATACAACAGTGCGAACGGCAGCCCTGACAGTCCTAGCCCCCAAATGATCCACTTGAGCTGCTGGCGTAGCAAAGGCTTCTCAGTTCGAAGGAAAGTGCGGAGCAACAGCGCGCCACCGATCAAGAAAAAGATCGCGAAGTGAACCAGCTCGACCTGGCGAAGCGTGTTACCCCAGTCAACGAGCGAGTCTCTGCTGAACAACGCCGAACTAGCTCCGACATGAAAGTCGGGCTTGTAGTGCCAGAAAGCCTCAATGGCAACGAGCGCCAAAGCAGGAAAGTATAACGTCGCGATGATCGGACGCCGGCGCACCGACAACCCTCGTCCGGACGGAAAGTTCGCGCAGAAGTGCAGGAATAGCGGAGCCAGTAGCAACCACGAGGCGCCATCAAGAAAGCTAATCAGCCGATCGAGCTTTGTGAACTCCATCGTCGGAGTGTAGAAGTAGTTGACAAATGAAAGCAGCGACCAAGCGTAGAAGTGATACGTTAGCGCGGCACGACGCTGTTTGAACAGCACGAACAACCCGATCGCCAGATACACCAACCCGATGAAAGCGAGGTAGAGCCCGCGTTCGAGATGCCGGCCGAGGGCCACCACTTTGAAATCGACGTCGTAAATCGGGTGCTTAATTCCATAAATGCCTTTAAGAACCCCATCCTGGTGCACGA
>JBGQGO010000790.1:0-2587 GCA_041497455.1 Blastocatellia bacterium
ACCGAGAACAGCATCGCGCAGGCTCGCAGACTCTGGGCAGCGGTCGCTCGGCCAAACGTGATGATCAAGATCCCGGCCACGCCTGAGGGCATCCCGGCGGTTCAGACCTTGATCTCGGAAGGCATCAACATCAACGTGACCTTGATTTTCTCGCAGGGCACCTATGATCAGGTGGCCGAGGCCTATATCAGCGGGCTGGAGCAGAGACACGCTGCCGGCGGTGCGCTCGATCACATCGCTTCGGTCGCAAGCGTGTTCGTCAGCCGGGTCGACACGTCGATCGACAGTCAGCTCGAGTTCAGAGCGCGGCGTTCTGCGGACGACAATGAAAAGGCCGTGCTCTCGGCGCTTCTGGGCAAGGCAGCGGTTGCGAATATCAAGCTGCTCTACCAGCGCTTCAAAGAGACCTTCGCCGCGGATCGCGTCGCGAAATTGAAAGCAGCGGGCGCCCAGGTCCAGCGGCCTCTGTGGGCAAGCACCGGCACAAAGAACCCGGCCTATCCCGACACCTACTACGTCGACGAATTGATCGCCCCAAACACGGTCAACACGGTTCCGCCCGCGACCTACACGGCGGTTCGGGATCATGGCAAGACAGCGGTGCCGATAGAAAAGGACCTCGACGGCGCGCGCGAGACAATCGCGAAGCTAGCGGAGCTTGGCATAGACCTCGGTCAGGTTACCCAGCAGCTTCAGGACGAAGGCGTCGCTCAGTTCATGGCGTCGTTCGACACGATGACCGGCAGCATTACGGCGAAGCAGGCCGCTATCACAAGCGGTGTGCTCGATCGGATGAAGGCCGAGCTTGGCACATACGCGGATGATGTGAAGGGCGCGCTCAAAAAGATGGAAAGCGAGTCGTGGATCCGGCGCATCTGGCGCAAGGACGCGACCCTGTGGAAAGACGATGAAGCTCACAAAAAGATCATCGCCAACGCACTGGGTTGGGTCACGGTGGCCGATCAGTTGGTCGAGCACGCCGGCGAGCTTGCGGCATTCAGCCAGCGAGTCCGCAACGACGGATTCACCGACGTGATGCTTCTCGGGATGGGCGGAAGCAGCCTCTGCCCCGAGGTGTTCCGGCGCACCTTCGGCAAGAACGAGGGCTTCCCGACGCTCCACGTGCTCGATAGCACCGACCCCGCGACGGTCGAGAGCTTTGAACAACGGGTGGACCTGCCTCACACGCTGTTCGCCGTGGCGAGCAAGTCGGGCACGACGACCGAGCCGTTGATGTTCTACAAGTACTTCTTCAATCGCATGCGGGAGATCAAGGGCGATCGCGCGGGCGAGAACTTCGTCGCGATCACCGATCCCGGCACGTTGATGGAAGAGATGGCCAAAGGCGACAGCTTCCGCCGAATCTTCCTGAACCCTCCTGACATCGGCGGGCGCTACTCGGCGCTGTCTTACTTCGGGATGGTTCCCGCGTCGCTGCAAGGCTTCGACTTCACGACTCTGCTCGATCGAGCCGACCGCGCGCTGCACGCATGCATGCACTACGTTCCCGCCGAAGACAATCCGGCCGCGCGGCTCGGCGCGATACTCGGGACGCTTACCAATGCCGGCCGCGACAAGCTCACCTTGTCGATCGCGCCCGAGATCGCGTCGCTCGGATTGTGGATCGAACAACTGATCGCCGAAAGCACTGGCAAAGAGGGCAAGGGCATAATCCCAATCGCCGGTGAGACGCTGGGTTCGCCTGCGGTCTATGGAAACGATCGCCTGTTCGTTCACATCGGCGTAGGCGCGCCCGATGCTGACACCGAAGCGAAGCTTTGCGCGCTTGAAGCGGCAGGTCATCCGGTTGTGCGCCGCCGGCTCCACGATCTGCTCGACCTGGGCGAGGAGTTTTACTTGTGGGAGATGGCCACCGCGGTTGCAGGCGCGATCATCGGCATCAACTCATTCGATCAACCGAACGTGCAAGAGAGCAAGGACAACACCAAGCACTTTCTGGAGGTCTACAAGAAGAACGGCTCGCTGCCCGACCAGGAGCTTGGCTCTGAAGGCCGCGGCTTGAAGGCGTATTGTGACGCACAGACGATCGCCGAGCTCGGCGCAGGTGTCTCGATAGAAGGCTTCGTCACGGCGCACCTCAGCCGCGCGCACTCGGGCGACTACATCGCGATGCTCGACTACATCATGGAAAAGCCCGAGCACGAAGAAGTGATTCAGGCGATTCGCACTCACCTTCGTGATGCGCTGCACGTGGCGACGACGACCGGCTACGGGCCGCGATTCCTGCACTCGACGGGGCAGCTCCACAAAGGCGGACCGGCGAGCGGCGTGTTCATCCAGGTGACTGCCGACAACGCTGTCGACGTGCCGCTCCCGAATGAGCCTTTTACCTTTGCCGTTTTGAAGCAAGCGCAGGCGCTCGGCGATTTTCAATCGTTGTCGAGCCGTCATCGCCGCGCGATTCGTCTGCATCTGGGCACGGATGTCGCGGCAGGACTCGCGATGCTATTGGAGATCGTTCAGAAGGCGTTTCCAATCGTGCAAGGACACGCGGGTTGAGTTCCTTTGCGGCCTTCGCGTCTTTGCGGCTTTGCGTAAGATTGTTTCGTCTCATTCATGGCCATAT
>JBGQGO010000791.1:0-2578 GCA_041497455.1 Blastocatellia bacterium
CTGATAAAGAACTCAGAGATGCCGGGCTTCACCGGCGATGAGATCGCTATGATGGCGACGATGGTGCGATATCATCGCGGCTCGCTGCCTCGGAAATCCTCGGATGCGCGTTCGCGGCATGAGCACGAGGATTACTACGCGCTTGACCGCGGCCAGCGCGCGCAGATGCTTCGCCTGGCTTCGATACTCCAGATCGCGGACGGGCTCGACCGGTCACATCAACAGTTGATAAGCGATGTGCGATGCGAGGTCGCCGATGGAACTGTGACGTTCGTCGCTTCAAGCGCGGGCGAGTGCGAGTTGGAGATGTGGTCGGCCGAGCGGAAGTCCTCGTGGTTCAGCGACCTCTTCAAGGTCGGGGTTCGATTCGAGCGAAAGCTCGAGGTTTCGGCGCAGAAGGAAGCCGCCGCAGTGAGCATTGGTTCAGAGTTCAAGCTTTAGCTTGCGCATTCCTCTCTGATTTCCTTAGCGCCCGAGTCAAGGTAAAGGTTGAACTCTCAATACCCTTGAGCAATGCCTTCACATTCCCCATCTAAACCGCTGTCAGAGCAAAGGCTTTTAAGCCGTCCGGTCATTGACACTGCTCGCGAGTTTGCATAACATGCGCTCGGTTTGAGACTCGAAGCGGCTCAGAATCTTGAGGCGCGGACAAAAATCATGGAATCGGCGTCAAGAATTCCCGAGAAGCTTTTCTTCAGGATCGGAGAGGTGTGCGATCTAATAAAGGTCCAGCCGCACGTGCTCCGGTATTGGGAGACTGAATTCCCGATGCTCGCGCCTCAAAAGAACCGCGCGGGGCAGCGAGTCTATCGGCGCAAAGACGTCGAGATGGTTTTGCGAATTCGCGATTTGCTCTACGAAGAAAAATTCACGATCGCCGGAGCGAAGAAGAGGCTTCTGGAGGATATGCGAGGAGGCTCAGCGCGCGCGAGGCTTGCCGAGGAAACCGCAGCAGAGGAAAAGACAGAGCCTCGACCCGCCAGCGCTTCAGATCCTTCCCTCGCTGACCAATCAACCTCACCCCAGACTCGCAGTGTGTTGCGCCTGTTAAAGAGCGATCTTGAGGATTTATTGACACGACTAAACACGGATGCTAGCATCAAACGTTGAACGGGAAGATGCAAAAAGCTTCTGTGTGGACGGGACGTGGCGCAGCCTGGTAGCGCGCTTCCTTGGGGTGGAAGAGGTCGCTGGTTCGAATCCAGTCGTCCCGATTAGAATCCAGACCCAGGACGAAAGACCTAAGACAGAGACCCTCCGAAGTGTAATCCCGCCAACGCGGCGTATAAACACGGGTCCGAGTCTCGACGCTTCGTCCTGGGCCTTCTCGTTTTTGGGCGCGTGGTATGCCTAAGATACTGGTCACTAACGACGACGGGATACACTCGGAGGGAATCATCGCTCTGGCCCAAGCGCTCGAGTCGCTTGGCGACGTCGTGGTAGTCGCGCCCGCTCACGAGATGAGCGCGGCGTCGCACTCGCTCACCTTGACGCGCCCGCTTCGAATCGAAAAGATTGACGATCATCACTTCTCCGTGGACGGAACGCCGACCGACTGCGTGACGCTTGCGATGAACCACCTGCTGAAAGACGACTTGCCCGCGATCGTCGTGTCCGGCATCAACAAAGGTGGGAATCTTGGAGAGGACGTCACTTACTCGGGCACGGTCGCGGGCGCGTTGGAGGCTTCGATATATGGTCTTCCGGGAATCGCCGTCAGCCTGGTTCAGAGAACCGATTTCGATTTTGGTCCGGCAGCGGAATTCGCGGCCGAGCTTGCTCGGCGGGTGATGGGCGACGGCTTGCCGCGAGGCACGCTGCTCAACGTCAACGTTCCACCCGGTCCTATTCGCGGCGTGCGGATCACTCGCCAGGGAACGAAGAACATCCGGCCAAACATAATCGAAGGCACCGATCCCCGTCAGCGAAAGTACTACTGGATCGGAGAAGAATCGCTCGCCTGGAATGAAGAGGCGGGGACCGACTACGCGGCGCTCGGTCACGGATTGGTCTCGATCACACCGCTACGTACCGACATGACAGACTACCGCGTCCTCGAAGACTTCAAGCTGCGCGACTGGGACCTCGTGCTGGAAGCACAATCGAAATGACTAACCACGCGGTGGAACAAGCTCCCGGCGCCGGTCTATATCAACCTCATCGCGCGCGCATGGTTGAACTGCTGCGTACCCGTGGAATCCGAGACGCGCAAGTTTTGAAGGCGATGTCCGAGATTCCTCGCCATCTGTTTGTTCCCGATGCGCTCGCCGCAAAAGCTTATGGCGATCACGCTCTGCCGATCGGCGATATGCAAACCATCTCTCAGCCTTACATGGTCGCGCGTATGACTGAATTGCTCGAGGTGAACAAAGACTCGACCGTGCTCGAAATAGGCGCTGGCTCTGGGTACCAGACGGCGGTTCTTTCGGCAGTCGCCGGGCGCGTCTTCTCCATTGAACGAATCAGCGAGCTTGCGCGAAACGCTCAACGAAACATCCGAAAGCTCGGCTGCTACAACGCAACGGTGAAATGGTTCGACGGCACGATTGGCTGGAGCGACCACGCCCCTTACGACGCA
>JBGQGO010000792.1:0-2577 GCA_041497455.1 Blastocatellia bacterium
CACATAAGCCGCACGAAGCTTGTTTCCCTCGGCCAGGTAGATGACCAGGGTAGTGAAGTTGGCGATGTTCTCGAGCTTGGCGGCAACGATGGGCAATATCTCGGAGAGCTTCAGGGTCGAGCCGAGCGTCTGCGAGATCTCATACAGCGAGAGCACCTCTCGTTGCGCGGCGGCTATGTCGCGCAACGCCTTTTCAGTCGGCGTCCGCGGCGCGGGACCAAAGCTAGGATCAAAGAGGCGATCTGTTGAAATGGGTTCGACGCCTAACAGCGAGACGGGCCGCGCGCTGAGCGCGGGCAAGGTGTCTTCGAGTGAATCGATGATGTCAAAGAATACTTCCAGCAGCACCGGGTCGAACGTGCGCCCCTGCTCGCCGCGCATCAGATCGAGTGCCTGTTCGCGCGTGTAGCGCGGACGATGCGGGCGGTTTGTCGTAAGCGCCTCGTAGCAATCGACAATCGTGAGTATCCGCGCGCCGAACGGAATCTCCTCGCCCTTCAAACCGCTCGGGTATCCCGTGCCGTCATACCTTTCGTGGTGGTGTTTTACTATCGGAACGACTTCGTAGGGGAACTCGACGTTGCTCAGAATGTCCGCGCCGACTACCGGATGAATCATGACTTTCGCGTATTCGGCGGCAGTCAGTTTGCCGGGCTTGCTCAAGATGTACTCGGGAACGGCCAGCTTGCCTATGTCGTGCAGCAAGGCGGCAGCTTTCAACCCCTCCATCTGGTCTTCGGGGTAGTCCACCGCGCGAGCAAGCCCCTCGGCCAGCATCCGCACGCGCTGTATGTGGCCCCGCGACAGATCATCCTTCGCGTCTATGGCCATGGTCAGCGACTCGACGGTCGCCAGGTGCAGCTTCGTCAGCCCTTCGATGTGCCTGTTGGATGTTTCGACTCTCCCCAGGTAGCTTCTGTAAGCGACGTAGGTCAAAAGCAGAATGGGCAGCGAGATCACGAACGAGTAAAACCCGAAGATAGTTATCGCCTTGCAGATCACGCCGGCAGCCAGCGCACCGATGAAGAAGGCCGGCGAGGTCCACAGATAGTTTTCAGTCCAGGTCTTAATCACATTTCGGTTGCGAGAGAGCGCCACTACCGTCGCGGCTATGCTGCTATTTATCAGGTAATTCGTCAGGGTAATCACCCCGATCGCGAGAGCGAGCTCGTTGAGTCGATCGCTCCCGTACAGCAAGCGATCGAGCGGTCCAAAGAGTCTCACCGAGAGTAGCGAAGCGCTGAGCACCGCGATGTTCATTGCGCCCATGTTGATCAGCGCCGTGGCTCCGAGGGTTTTCCTGCTTCCACGCGCTGACCTCGCCAGTCCGTCTATCGACGCCAGGACCGCTGCCGCCCACGGACCAAGCATCAATATCGCGATACAAACGAACACGTCCGTCAAAGTGATCTTGCTGCGCACGCCGGGAATCCAAACCTCGGCCCGCCAGCACAACAGCATTGTGAAAGCGAGAACCAGCATCCAGTCGAGCCGCACGGGCTCGAGGTGCAGGCGGTAGATTGAATAGACAAGCGCGACGCTTCCGATCACGGAGACGATCGCCGTGAACAATTTTGCCTTCAAATTAGCCGCTTGCCTCACGTTCACCTCAAACACAAACCGGCGTTAACCGCTGAGTCGCTTGAATCGGGCTGATCGGGGACCTTACTCTTCAAGTTGGCGTCGCGCGGACTACAGCCTGACGAAGCAGCGCGCCTCGCTCACCCGCGCAATCAACACTATTCAATGCCTGTGCCGCGAACGCCGATTCACGCCAACCTCTTAGTAGGGACTTTATATGTTGGAGTTAGGAACTGAGGCGTTAAGGGACCGCTTCTCATATGGTAAGAAGCCACAGTCAAACTGGCGATCAAGTCTTCGCCCGTTCATTCACATTGACCGGGATGAATTGTTACGCGGAAAGAACCGACAAACCGCGTCAGCGAAAAAGAGTGCTGCATTCGCCTTGTCGGGAGCGGTCGCCTTAGTATCGTTGATTATCTATCTGAGATTGCCTGAAATTCGTAATTGGCGGCCGTTCAGTTTCCGCGCCGCAGGCCCGCCCAGAAGTCTGCCTGTTCGTACTCTCGATCCACGCCCTCATAGCGAGCCGATATGTCGCTCTCTTCGAGCACGTGTCCCTGAAGCCATATGTTCGCGGTAATCTCTGCACCTATCTTGAGTTCCCCGCGCAAGGCTCGGCGGTTAGCGAGAACCTCGATGCGAATCACCGCCGCATCAACATATATCCAAACAAGCTCGGCTGCAGTCACGGGGTTCCGGACGTCGCGCCACGACAGCACTCGCCCGCTGATCACATAGTCGTTTTCACAAGCCTTGTCGGCGAATCCCTCGAGCCGCTCAGCCAGTTCAAACCGATAAACAGGCAGGTCCGTTATCTGTTTGGACCCCGGGCTCGGTTGCACGCGGGCGGCGTAAGCGATCCCTGCCAGCGCAACGTGCAAGTGCGACTCGCGGAAGACGGCGTCACCAAGCTCGGTAAGATTTTGAAGCTCGAAGACGACCTCGGGCGCTCCCGGCACGCCGCCGCGCACTATCGCTTCACCGTCTTCGTCG
>JBGQGO010000793.1:0-2575 GCA_041497455.1 Blastocatellia bacterium
ATCCCAAAGTGGCGGTCACTCAAGCCGAACGCGGAACTTTGATAGTGGTGTCGGCGCCATCGGGGGCGGGCAAGTCGTCGCTTGCCGAGCGAGTGTTGAAACGGGTCGACGACTTGCGCTTCTCGATCTCGTACACCACACGCGAGCCTCGAGGCTCGGAGCAAGACGGGGTGGATTATTACTTTGTCAGCGAAGATGAATTCCTCGCGATGCGCGAGCGCGACGAGTTCCTGGAATGCGCCGAAGTGCACGGCTGCCTTTACGGCACACACGAGAAGCTGGTCGAAGAACATCTCTCACAGGGCCTGGACGTTGTGCTGGATATTGACGTGCAAGGCGCAGAGCAAGTGCGGCGGGGCGTGCCTGAGGCGATTCTCATTTTTATTTTGCCGCCCTCGTGCGAGGTCCTCGAAGCTCGGCTGCGGGCGAGAGACCTGAATGCGCCTGACGACATCGAGCGCAGGCTGCGGAACGCGGCTATCGAGGTCCAGCTCTACGAGCGATTCGACTATGTGGTTTTGAACGACGATCTTGATCGCGCGCTGGCCCAGCTTGAAGCTATAATAATCGCTGAGCGATGCCGCCCTGACCGGCAAAGAAATCGCATCGAGTCAGTGATAGCTACCTTTGGAGGTGAGTCGTTTCAGAGTAAGACAGAGTAACTTAAGTTCGTAGTTCGGCCTTCAGGCGGAAGTTGGTATATGCCGGGACGAACCACCACTACAAACTTCCGCCTGAAGGCCGAACTACGAACCTGGAACTACGAACCTGGAACGGTTAGGTGAAGCCGATGATCGTCGCGCTGGGCGTTACCGGATGCATAGCGGCCTACAAGGCCGTCGAGGTTCTGCGTGGACTTCAGAAACGCGGAGTAAGCGTCCGAGTCGTGATGACCGGGCACGCAACGCAGTTCGTAGGTCCGCTTACGTTTCAGTCGATCTCCGGCTTTCCAGTGATCGCGGAGATGTTCGCGCCGACTGATGACCCTGAGATCAAGCACATCCAACTGGCTCAGTCGATCGATCTCCTGCTGGTAGCGCCGGCGACTGCAAATACGTTGGCGAAGTTCGCCAACGGTATCGCCGACGATTTCCTTTCAACACTCTACATTTCTACCACAGCGCCCGTGCTCGTTGCGCCTGCGATGAACGTCGAGATGTGGGCGCACGCAGCGACCTGCGAGAACGTTCGCCGGCTGCGCGAGCGTGGCGTTCATTTCATTGACCCCGAAGAAGGCTACCTTGCATGCCGAACGGTGGGCGCCGGCCGCCTGGCTGAACCGGATGAAATCGTCCGCCGCGCATGTGAGATCATCGGTGTTGCCGCGTGTCCACAAGACCTTCGCGGCGAGCATGTGCTGATCACCGCCGGACCGACACAGGAGGCCATCGATCCGGTGCGCTTCTTGAGCAACCGCTCGTCGGGGAAGATGGGCTTTGCTGTTGCGGAAGCGGCGCTTGCGCGAGGCGCGAAGGTCACCTTGATAACGGGGCCCGTCTCGATCGCCTCACCAGAAGGCGCGCGTACGATCTCTGTTCGTTCTGCCGCGGAGATGTACGAAGCGGTGAAAGGCAACCTCGCTGACGCAACGATGGTTGTGATGGCGGCGGCCGTCGCCGACTACCGCCCAGCGAGCGTTCATCAACAAAAACTTAAGAAGAACGGAAGCGCGCTGGTGCTCGATCTCGAGCCAACCGATGACATCCTCGCCGCCGTAACCCGCGAGAGCGGCTCTCGTGTTGTGATCGGGTTCGCTGCTGAGACTGAGAATGTTATCGCGAACGCTAAGAAGAAGCTTGAGGAGAAAGGCGCGGACTTGATCGTTGCAAACGACGTGTCGGCTTCGGACTCGGGCTTCGACGTGGACACCAATCGCATCGCGCTTGTGTCATCGGAAGGCGTGGTAGAGCTGCCGCTCCTATCAAAACGAGAAGCGGCGGCAAGAATTATCGATGCGGCGATGATTATAAGAAGCTCACGGCCTCTCTCCGTAGCCTAGACCTTGCAACAACCGACCGTCAGTGGATTCTAATCACCCGCGGAGGCTCAAGTTGATCTCCATCCCAATTCACAAGTCTCTCTCATCTGTGCTTGTTTTGCTCATCGTCATAGCGTGCCAGGTATCGCCTATTGGTTTTCACTCGTTAGCCGATACGCGACCCTCCGAAGACCGCGGCGCGATGGCGTTAGGGCAGGCGATCAAGCGCCTTGGCGTCGTCGGCAGTGTGCTTCACACCGGCGCTCATCCGGATGATGAAGACAGCGGATTGCTCGCTTATCTCGCGCGAGGGCGGCAAGTGCGCACCGCTTACCTCTCGCTCACTCGTGGAGACGGCGGACAGAACGTGATCGGTCCCGAGTTGTACGAGCCGCTCGGCGTGATTCGCACTGATGAGTTGCTTGCTGCGCGAAAACTCGACGGCGCGCAGCAGTTTTTTTCCCGAGCGTTTGATTTTGGATTCAGCAAATCACGCAATGAGACGCTTTCAAAGTGGGACCGCGAAGCCGTGCTCGCCGATATGGTCCGGGTCATTCGCACCTTTAGGCCGCTGGTCATCGTGTCGGCCTGGAGCGG
>JBGQGO010000794.1:0-2559 GCA_041497455.1 Blastocatellia bacterium
AGTTGGAGAAAAAGCGTGCAGAAAACGCCCAGCTTGAAGAAACAAAGCGCGACATCTCGTTTGGTTCACAGATCAGAAACTACGTCCTGCACCCGTATCGACTGGCGAAAGACGTGCGCACCAAGCACGAGACTTCGGATGTCGACGCGGTGCTCGATGGCGATTTGGATGAGTTCATCAAGCAGTATCTAGTGCTGAAGAGTAAAGCTACGCGAGAAGCGGCCGCGCCCGATGTGGCTGAAAAAGGAGAAAGCAATGTCAACTAAATTTCCAAGGCTCCGTTTGGTGCTTCTTGTTGTTTTGCTGGCCGCGTGCGTGCCGGGCGCATCGCCGGCGTTCACGGTTGCGGCACGCGGTGTTGCCGGTGTGCAACAGGCCGCGCTGCCCAAAGGCGTCGAACGAGTCACCTCCGTCGAAGGCATCACCGAGTACCGGTTGGGGAACGGACTGCGAGTGCTCCTGTTCCCCGACCAGTCGAAGCAAACAGCCACGGTCAACATCACCTACATGGTCGGCTCGCGTCACGAAAACTATGGCGAGACCGGCATGGCTCACTTGCTCGAACACCTGATGTTCAAGGGCTCGCCCGGTCACACCAACATCCCTCAGGAGCTCACCGAGCACGGCTCGCGCCCCAATGGGACCACTTCATTTGACCGGACGAACTACTATGAGACGTTCTCCGCTACCGACGTGAACCTCGAATGGGCGATCAAGCTCGAGGCCGGCCGCATGGTCAACTCGTTCATCGCCAAGAAAGATTTGGACAGCGAAATGACCGTCGTGCGCAACGAGTATGAGTCGGGCGAAAACTCTCCGTTTAACGTCGCGATCAAACGGCTGCTCGCCGCGGCGTATGATTGGCATAACTATTCGAAATCCACCATCGGAGCGCGGAGCGATATCGAGAACGTTCCGATCGAGCGATTGCAGGCCTTCTACCGCAAGTATTATCAGCCCGACAACGCCGTGCTCTTAGTGGCAGGAAAGTTCGACCCGGCCAAGACGCTACAGCTCATCGCCGACAACTTCGGTCCGATACTGCGGCCGTCGCGCGTGCTCCAGCCCATCTACACGCTCGAGCCAACTCAGGACGGCGAACGCAGCGTCGCCATCCGGCGCGTCGGCGATACGCAAGCGGTTCTGGTTGGTTATCATATCCCAGCCGGATCGCACCCGGACTTCGCAGCCATAGACGTGCTCACGCAGGTGATCGCGGATGAGCCGTCCGGACGGCTGTACAAGGCTCTGGTCGAGGCCAAGAAGGCGGCTTCGATTTTCGGCTTCGATTTCCAGTTGCACGACCCCGGTATAATGATTCTCGCGGCCCTCGTGCGCAAAGATGATTCGCTCGATGTTGCGCGCGATACCCTGTTCAAGACGGTCGAAGAAATCTCGGCCAAAGCTCCCACGGCTGAAGAGGTCGAGCGAGGGCGCACCTCGCTACTCAAGGAGATCGATCTCACGCTCAACTCGTCCGAGCGAGTCGGACTTACGCTAAGCGAATGGATGGCGATGGGCGACTGGCGGCTCTTCTTCCTTCACCGCGACCACATCAAAAAAGTCACTCCTGCCGACGTGCAACGAGTCGCGGCAACCTACCTGAAGCCGAGCAATCGAACGGTCGCGACGTTCATCCCGACAGATAAGCCTGATCGGGCCGAGATTCCGCCTGCGCCCGACGTGGCCGCGCTCGTCAAGGACTACAAGGGCGAGGCCGGCAAGACGGAAGGCGAGGCGTTCGATCCGTCTCCGGACAACATCGAGTTGCGGACTATCAAATCCGATTTGCCTGGCGGCTTGAAGGTCGCTTTGCTGCCAAAGAAGACGCGAGGCGGTACCGTGGTGGCAAACATGACATTGCGGTTTGGCGATGAGCAGAGCCTGATGAACCGCGCGGCGGCGGCGCAGATGGCCGGACAGATGCTGATGCGCGGCACTGCTAAGCACACTCGCCAGCAGATCAAGGACGAGTTCGACAGGTTGAAGGCCAACGTTTCAGTCTTCGGCAGCGCGACCTCAGCCGGGGTTTCCATAGAGACCACAAGAGAGAACCTTGGTGAAGTTCTCAAGCTCGTCGCGGAGATCCTCAAAGAGCCGTCATTCCCGGCCTCGGAGTTTGAGCAGTTCAAGCAGGAGCAACTGGCTTTCACCGAATTGCAGCGCCGCGAGCCACAGCAGATTGCCTTCAACGCTTTCAGCCGCCATATGAATCCGTACCCGAAGAGCGATCCGCGCTACGTTTCGACAACAGATGAAGACATTGCCGACCTGAAGGCGGCGACGCTCGACGAGGCCAGGAAGTTCTATAGCGACTTCTACGGCGCATCCAACGGCGAGGCGGCTGTGGTCGGCGACTTTGACGCGAAGGAGATAGGAAAGCTGATTGCCGATCTGTTCAACTCGTGGAAGAGTCCGCGCCCGTACTCGCGGCTGGTCACCGTCTACAAAGAGGTCGAGCCGATCAATCAGTCGTTTGAAACTCCTGACAAGGCCAACGCCATGTTCATCGCAGGGCTGAGGCTGAATCTGCGCGACGACGATCCGGATTACCCGGCG
>JBGQGO010000795.1:0-2554 GCA_041497455.1 Blastocatellia bacterium
CAATCGCGACGGGGCGCCGGCGGAAGTACGCAATATACATGGCTTATCTCACTCCGTGGTTCGCGCTCTGCGTTGGCGTTCTGTTGCGCGATGGAGTTGAGCGACTGGGCCGCTTGCGTTCGAAGCCCTGGCGAATCGCAGCGCTTTCGCGAAAGGCAGCGCTCATAGCCGTTGCACTGGCCGGTGTCGCGTACGGCGCGCTGCTGGTAAGACAGAACGTCAGGTTCATCAGAGAAGTTACGAACCCGCACGTTGCATCCTTCGAGGAATTCGCCAGGGTTCTCAGAAGCATCGTCCCCGAAAACGTGTGCCCCGCGTCGATAGAGCGCCCGGTCATGTGGCTCGCATTTCCGGAGTTCGACCGTTGCTATGCCAGCATTGAGCGGCGCATGGCTGATAACGTCGACATCGACGGGAAGGACTATGCTCTAATACTCTCAACGCGAAAGAACCCCGTTTATATTAAAGATCCCGACGAGAACTACACGTTGCTTGGTAAGATGGACAACACGCCATACGGCGACATCCGTGTGTACTACACGGGAACTGATCCCCGGTATCGAACGGTCGCGCCCGTGAGCTATCAGTTTTTCGAGAGGTGGCGCGGGCATGTGCGCGACGACCAGATCGCCGAGGCGCGCCCAGTATGGTCGGCGGACGCCAACGAGTTGAGCGCCAGTGCCCGATCGGCCGATGCAGTCCTAAAACCCAAAGGGCCCGATATGGAGTCGCGGGAAAGTGTATGGCTTCAGCACTCCGTTGATCTGTGCTCGGTGGAACTCAAACCGAATACTGCTTATGAGGTTATAGTAGACGGCGCTTCGTCAGGAGCCGGATGGCGTCTGGTCATTTTCGACGCCGCGACGGATCAGTTGGCTAAACAGATAGTGATTGACGAGCGGCAAGGTTCGCAGCGAATCGAAGGGCTGTTCAGGACATTCGACACAAGTCGCGTGACGATCGCCGCACGCGCAGGGACAGAAAGAGCGGGCGCTCCGCTTCGCGTAGCTCGCGTTACTATCCGCGAGGTTGGCGAGTTCACGCTGTAGGCGCTGTCCGACAACTGTTCTACGACCCGTTAGCGTTAGACCCAACGCGACAAGCACGCTTTGGGCAAGAAACCGCTTTGATAATGTCCGAGGCATCAGGAATAGAAGCAGACGGGTCATCACGCGTGGCGAGAGGAGAGAAAACTCTCTTGGCGCGGTTCGCTACCGGAGGCAGCGTGAGCGCGGTTGCCCTGGCGGCTTTCGTGCTGGGCGTGGCCGTAATCCTGATGCATCGGCCATTGGAGCTGCCGGAAAGAGGCGACCTCGCCATTTGGGATTACATCGCGCAATCGATCTTGCGGGGCGAGATACCTTACCGAGATGTGATCGAAATCAAAAGCCCCGGCAGCGCTTACCTCAGTGCGCTTGCGATAGCCGTTTGCAGGGTATTCGGGCTGCAAGATGTCGAGGCAGTCAGACTACTTCACGTTCTTCTAATAGGCTTGCTGTCGTGTGTGACCTGTGTCGTAGCTGCGGAGTACCTGAGCAGCCGCCTCGCTGCGGTCATAGCGTTCCTGGTCCCGCTGCTTCCGGAGCACCTCGCCACGATGGTTGCAGGAACCCAGCCAAAGCTCCCAATGATTCTGTTCGGCATGTTGACGCTGACGTTGATCGCGAAAGACAGGCCGTTTTGGGCGGGAGTTTGCTCGATGCTCTCGTGCCTGTGCTGGCAACCGGGGTTGCTTTTTACCGGCACGGCGCTTTTGGTGTTCTCCCGATGCTTTATGAGATGGCGCGACCTGCGAGCGGCGAAGGTTCTGGCAGGCGCTGCAGTCCCGCTCGTGGTGTTGGTGTCGTACTTCTACCTCTCAGGAGCGTTAGCCGATCTGTGGACCTGGACGATCGCATACAACTACAGCGTGTATGGCCCACGACAGACCAAGGGCTTGAGCCAGGCCGTTGCGCTCCTATGGAAGATTACTCGCCAGGTATTCAGGGCCGATGTCGCCTTTGTCGCCTTGAGCGCAGCCGGATTGGTGATGTTCGTTTCGCAGTTGGCGAGCGCCAGACGTAAGGGAGAGGCCCTTCTCAAATCCCGGAGCCTCTTTCTTGTGGCCATTGTCATACCGCCGTTGATCTATCTCGCATTCTGTCTGATCAATTTTCAAGGAGCGCCTGATCTCATACCGCTGTTTCCGTTCATCGGCATTTTTTCCGGATGGTTCTTCGTCGAAGCCGGGCGGCTACTAGCCTCAAGGCGATTCGGCAAAGCCGGCTCTTCACTCGATTTGGCGATGGTGGTTCCGGGGCTGGCAATTGGCGTCGTCTTCCTACTCCTGGCCGCCCGAAGTATTACGTATCGAGGCGAGCCGGGGCCCACACTCCAGGACCAAAGGGAAAAGTTTCAAGCCATATCAAACGTTCTCGGTCCCGAGGATAGAATCTACGTACACGGAACCATAGAAATACTGGTGTTGCTTGCCAGGCCTAATCTGAATCCTTATATCATGTTCGACGAGGGAAAAGACGATTTCGTAGCGGCCAGGAACTACGGCGGTTCGTTC
>JBGQGO010000796.1:0-2552 GCA_041497455.1 Blastocatellia bacterium
GACCCGCTTCTGCGCCGAAGCTCGCCGGCCCAGGTGAGCCCAGCCGCAAGCGCGGCGTCTACGTTTGGCTGTAACTCACTTTCGCTCACACCGATGCCGGCCCATCGCTTCCCCCGATCTCGAATCACGAGCCGCACGTGCACGCCGGAAAGATGGCGGCGGTCGTTGCGAGCGGCGACGGCGTGCTCTATGCGAATCCCGGGCAGATTGGCTTCGATCATTGCGGCGAGTTTGCGCGCAAACTCCTTCCGAGCCTGCGCCGCCTGTCGAACGCCGGCGCCCCGGCTCAAGGTGAGCGCGCATCGTTTGAGCCCCATCTGCTTCGCGCATTCGAGCGTCAAGCGTTCGGGCGAGAGTTCGCAGGAGAGGACTCGCCACGAGCGCGACCAGCCATCGCCCCAGCACGAAAGGATCAGCTTGCCATAAGAGAATTCGGCGGTGCTGTGTTCGGCGTCCATCTTCGCCAGAGTGCGATCGTCCTCGAAGAGATCGAACTCGCCGCCGAGCAGGAATGACTCGAACTCGTACTTGATGCGGCTGAGATCGAAAACGATGGTGGGATGAACCACGCGCGGGTTGTAGCAGGCTGGAACGAGCGAGGTCAAGGCCAGTTAGCGTTACATCCTGAATATATTCTGTGGACATAGCTTCGCAGTACCTGTATACTGGCCGGTATCGAAGGAGGCCACAGCCATGAGCAGCGACGATCTTACTCGTACCCAGCCGAACGCCGACGACGAGGACAAAGAGACGCAGCCGACAATAACCGCTGTGTTCAGACTTCTTCAAGACGTAGAATCCCGGCTGAATGCAAGGCTTGATGCGATTACTGCAAGACTTGATGAAGTAGAATCGCGACTCACTACTGATATCGCAGGTGTGAATACTCGAGTCACTGAGGGGTTCAAGGAACTAATCCCTAAGACAAAGGCCCTGAATCGTAGGGCATTTCAGTCGGAAGCGGATTACGAGGATTTGTCCGAGCGGATCGAACGCCTTGAATCCAAAGCCTCCTGATCGGGACGCGAGAGGGTTGTCTTCGCTAAGTAAGGTAGCCTTGACTCGGTCATTCACCGGGCTTACGATTCACCAACCATGACAGCGGCAACAATCGAACAACGAGTGGAAGC
Source organism: Blastocatellia bacterium (assembly GCA_041497455.1). GTDB lineage: Bacteria > Acidobacteriota > Blastocatellia > UBA7656 > UBA7656 > Onstottus_A. The sequence goes on from JBGQGO010000796.1 coordinate 1,131, forward strand.
CCTGGAGCGCGAGGTCCGCCTGTTGCGAGCGGCAGTGATGGGGAAGGGCGAGACGGAGAAGCCCTGGTGGGAGCGCTTCGGCGGAACCTTTAAGGATGACCCTCTGTTCGATGAACCGGTCCAAGCCGGACAGAGGTATCGCAAGTCCCTGCGACCTCGAACCAAATAGCCCTTATTTCTCACACTGATCAAGTCACGGCAATAGAACTCCGATTGGCTGCTGCAATTCCACCCGCCAGCACTAGAAATCTGAGGTAGGGCTATTGCGCTGACTCGCGATGCCTTCGCCGAGAATCTGCCGCTTGCCCCAGCGCCGTAAGCCAGTTTGAGCCAGCCTACCCCGGTTGCTATACTCTACTTGCCTTGCTCGGCTCGCCGTATCATCGAAAACGTTGAGAGTGTCTTGGAACCGGAAGGATTGATTGATGTCCATTAAGAAAGTGGTGCTTGCAAAGCCGCGCGGGTTCTGCGCGGGCGTCGTGCGAGCAATCGACATCGTCGAACGCGCGCTGGATTTCTTCCCGCCGCCGATCTATGTCTTCCACGAAATCGTACACAACCGCTACGTCGTCGAAAACCTCAGCAAGCGCAGTGTGATCTTCGTCGATAGCATTGAAGAGATACCCGACGGCTCGGTGTGCGTCTTCAGCGCGCACGGCGTCTCGCCTCACGTGGTCGAACTCGCTGAGACTAAGAGACTGCGCGTGATTGACGCGACCTGTCCGCTCGTGACGAAAGTACACCTCGAAGCGGTCCGGTTCTCGCGAGACGGTTGTTCGATGGTGTTGATCGGCCATCCCGGACACGAAGAGGTCGAAGGCACGATGGGCGAGGCGCCGATGCAGTTGGTCAGTTCGGTTGAAGACGTTGCGCGGCTCGAGGTTCCGAATTCGGATCGCGTCATGTACCTGACTCAGACTACGCTTTCGCTGGACGACGTGGCGGAGATTATCGAAGCGCTCAAGCGAAGATTCCCAAGCGTAACCTCTCCCGCAAAGGACGACATCTGTTACGCGACTCAGAACCGCCAGAACGCAGTCAAGCAGATGTCCGAACGAGTCGATGTGCTGCTGGTTGTCGGCTCAAAGAACAGCTCGAACTCTCAGCGTCTTTGTGAAGTCTCCGCTGTTGCGGGCACGCCGGCCTATTTGGTGAATGACGAAAACGAGATCAACCCCGAATGGCTCGAGGGCGCGAGAATCGTAGGCGTGACCGCCGGGGCATCCGCGCCTGAAGAACTGGTCATTCGGGTGCTCGAGCATCTGCGTGCGATGGGAGCGCAAGAGTTCGAGGAGCAGCCGGGCGAGGACGAGAACGTTCACTTCGCCTTACCTCAAGAACTGCTGCATCCTGAAAAGCTGATGGTGTAATCCATGTTGAATCAGAACCAAGCGACGCTCGCGAGAGTGGACGAAGAGCCGC
>JBGQGO010000797.1:0-2551 GCA_041497455.1 Blastocatellia bacterium
CGCCTGGGTTGTGTGGCAATGGATTAGGTTGGTTTTTCACTAGCCCAGGCGTTTACGCCTGGGTTGTGTGGCAATGGATTAGGTTGGTTTTTCACTAGCCCAGGCGTTTACGCCTGGGCTGCGTGGGGGGATGGATTTGGTTAGCCCCGTTCACGGGGCTTCCCGCGCGGCTTTACCTTTTGAATGTCGAATGCCCGAGACGAAGATGCCTGAAGGCGAAACCAAAGCCCGGTGAACCGGGCTATCTGATCGGTCGGCGCGCGTGACCCAGGCGTGAACGCCTGGGCTAGTGAAAAAACCACGGGCTATCTGATCGGTCGGCGCGCGTGACCGAGGCGTGAACGCCTGGGCTAATGAAAAACCAGCGGGCTCGTTTAGGTTTTTCACATGGCCAGAAGGGAGATAATGGTCCGAACCAGCAAAAACAATTTCCAATACTGCGCACTCACGCCTGATCGGTGGAGCGATCTAAAACAACTATTCGGAGCGCGCGGCGCGTGCGGAGGTTGCTGGTGCTGCTGAAGGCCGCAGCCAAGTATGTTCGCAAGCGCGGCGGCAAGATTGTCGAAGGCTATCCAGTCGAGCCGCGCAAGGATGAGATGGCAGATGCTTTCGCGTGGACCGGGCTGGCTTCCGCGTTTCGGAAAGCGGGCTTCGTTGAATGCGGAAGGCGATCAGAGACCCGGCCCATAATGCGGCGCGAGACGGGAAGCAGGAAGTAAGGATCGGATGAAGAACCTGCCCTCAATTGTCTTCGTAGGGTTGTTGATGCTAGCCGGCGCTTCATCGCATCGAGCTCAAGGTCTATCTAACGCCATCGTCGTAGATGAGAACGTTCTGGTCAGCGGAGACGCGCCGACTCGCCCCCACGTAGAACCTTGTATTGCTGCCGACCCCGCTGACGCGAAGCACCTCATCGCCAGCACAATTGCCTTCACTCGGCCCGACGCATGGTTCACGGTGGCGGTCTTCACGTCATTCGACAGCGGTCGACACTGGCGGCGCGGCAAGCTTGAAGGTGTGGACGGCTTTAGCTTTGTCGGCGACGCATGGACAGCCTTCGGAGCGAGAGGCGTAGCTTTTCTCTGCTGCATCGGCTCGAGCAAATCAAACGCGTCGATCCTTGTGTTTCGTTCGACGGACGGCGGACGCGCATGGTCAAAGCCGACTACCATCCCGTTCGGCGGCGGCGGATCGTTCGACCGCTGTTCAATAGTCGCCGACACCAGCAGCAGCAGCAAGTTCGCGAGCTACGTGTATGTGCTCGCCAGTCAGAGCCTGGGATCAAAGACAGGACCTCATATCTCGCCGGCTGCCGTATCCCGCTCGACCGATGACGGTGTAACCTTCTCTGATCCGGTACGAGTTGTTCCGAACAACCTCGACGGCAATGTTGCTAACCCTGTCGTGCTTTCCGACGGTACGCTCGTCGTTACGTTCTTTGACTTTGCCAGCATGACTCGCGACCGGATAAGGTTGCTGAAACAAAGGCGGTTGTGGGTAGCTGCTTCACGCGACGGAGGATTCACATTCTCGATTCCAAGTTTCGTTACGGAGTTTGCGGATCCTGACGCCGCTACTCACCCGCGCAGCGGACCGAATCGGATGCTGGCCGTTGACAGCTCTTCGGGACCATTGCGAGATCGGCTTTACATGGTATGGACCGATTTTCAATCCGGCGGAACCGATATCTATCTCTCATACTCGATCGACCAGGGTGAGACGTGGTCCGATCCCCTACGTGTGAACGACGACGTTAAGAAATTAGTTGATCACGCGACGCCGGCGATAGCGGTGAACGGGGATGGCGTTGTGGGAGTCGCCTGGTACGATCGTCGTAACGATTCGGCTAATAAGTGTTTCGAAATCTCGTTTGCGGCTTCAGTCGACGGCGGCAAGACCTTACTTCCGAATGTTCGCGTGTCCACAGTCAAATCGTGTCCAGATGTTCCTGGTAACGTAGTCCGGCCCGATGCGGGAGGTGATGGTTTTGGCGTGGCCGCGAGATGGCCGGCGGGAGGGGACTACAGCGGGCTGGCCGCAAGCGCAGATGGCCTCTTTCACATTCTATGGTCTGACAGCCGAACTGGTGTTTATCAGAACTGGACGGCGACTGTTCGTGTAACTCCTAACGCTTCGCAATCGACCGGTGATTCTTCAGTCGCTTACCCCGCGCTACGTGAAGAATTGCTGAAGCGACTCGAGCGCGATCAAGCAATCAGAACTGAGTGGATGAAGAAGGCAGTGAACACACACGATTCCGCGTTAGAAGCGCGCATGGGCGACATCGATTCAAGCAACACCGCACGCATGAAGCAAATCGTCAAACAGTTCGGCTGGCCCGGCCCCGACCTCGTCGGCGAAGACGGCCGCGATGCCGCATTCATTCTCGTTCAGCACGCGGACTACCAATTCCAAAAAGAAATGCTGCCGCTGGTTCGAGAGGCTTACAAAGCGGACAAATTGCCCGGCCAGTTCTATGCGCTCCTACTGGATCGCGTGCTCGTAGCAGAAGGCAAACCCCAGGTGTACGGCACCCAGGCTAAGGGTC
>JBGQGO010000798.1:0-2535 GCA_041497455.1 Blastocatellia bacterium
CACCACGCGGCCGGAGTTGGGCTTGTCGATGCCGGCGATCAGGTTGAGCAAGGTCGTCTTGCCAGAGCCCGAAGGACCCATCAATGCGAGGAACTCGCCGCGCGCGATTTCGAGATCGATGTTGTCGAGCACCGGAATATCTATGGTGTCGCGCCGGTAATGCTTGGTGACTTGAACGAGGTTGATCAGGGTCTCTGCCATTCACGCTCCTTCCGGTTAGCTTACGGGGATCTTGTCACTGTCGCGAGAGCCATGTTCACCCTAAGTCGCAAAGCCGCCAAGGCCGCAAAGAATCACGTTCCTGCTTTCACTCTTACGCGCGAGCCGTCGGTCAAGTTCTCAGCCCCATGAACTATGACTGTCTCTCCGCCCGCCAGTCCCTGTTTGATCTCGACCCGGTCGCCGAACTCGTTGCCGACGGTGACGGTCTGCGACACCGCGCGGCCTTCGTTGAAGACAAACACAATGGTCTTTCCGTCTCGTTGTTGAATAGCCGACTTCGGAACAGTGACTCGAGAGGCTTCGGTCTTTGCGCCTTGCTCCGGCTTCTGAATGAACGTCACCTTCGCGTTCATGTCCGGAAGGATTCTCGGATCGATCTCTTTGAAGCGCACCTTCACCTTGACCGTAGCCTTCTGACGATCCGCCGTCGGTATGATCTTTCGCACCTCGGCGGACAGCTTCTCGTTAGGCAGCGCATCGAGCGTGACCTCAGCCGTGAGTCCCGGTGTGATCTTGCCTATGCTCGACTCATTGATGTCGGCTTCGACTTCAAGCGTGTTTGGATCGACGATCGTCACAACCGATCCGCGAGTCGAAGTCCCGCCGAAGATCGCAGGCGCAACCGTCTCACCAACCTCGGCGTCCTTGGAGATGACTAGCCCTTCGAATGGACTGCGAATGCTTGTGTATTCAAGCTGCGCTTCCACGAGGCGGATGCGAGCTTCAGCCGAGTGTACTTGCTGAGACGAGGATTCAATCTTTGCTTGAATCGCTCTTATCTGAGCTTCGGCGGAGCGGACCTGTCCTTCGTCGACGCGAGCCTGAGCCGTCGCGTTATCGGATTCGGCCCTGGATGTGACTCCGTTCTCGACCAGCTTCGTTTGTCTCGCTAGCTCGAGGCGGCTCTTCTGCATGTTTGCCTGGGCCTGCGCGAGACTGGCGCGCGCTTGTTCGAGCTCGGCCTCGGCTTGAACGCGCGCGGACTGATAATTTGCAAGCGAGCTCTTGGCCTCGCTCAACTGTGCGTCGAGGTCGCGATGTTCGAGCCGAGCGATTATCTGACCGGGTTTCACACGGCTGCCGGTGTCGACTCCGAGGTATTCAAGCCGGCCGGAGATCTTCGGGCTGACCGCAGCCTTGCGATCGGCGACGATGTAGCCGGTCGCGGTAAGGATCTCGAGGCCCGCGCTTCCGGATTCAACAATCGCGCGAGCGACTTCGACTTCAGGCATCGTCGCCGTACCCCACATCCGGTAACCAACTAGCAGCGCCGCGGCAACCAGGATGAGCACCGTGCCCAGAAGCACGACTCGCAAGCCGCGCCGGGCGCCTGATCCTTCGTCGTCATCGCGGTGAATCCGCAACGCAGACAGGTCCGGCTTAGCTTTTTCGGTTTGCTCCATCAGTTGTTCCGTCAGGGTTTCTTATGGTTTGTCGCGATCCCCGCCTCAGGCTTGGACTATAAAGCAGCGGCTGACGTGCGGGCAACACTGGTTGACTCAATGCTCCGGCGAGTGCGAGATCAGCCGTCATCATATTTCTAGATGGCGGGCGCGAACTCGCTGAAGTGATCGACGAGACTGCAGGCGAGCACGACGTGCGCGGCCGCCAGGGCGCCTGGGAAGTGCTCTCGTGCGATCTGTTCACTCGGGCGATGAGCTTCGAAGTGGCTCTGGTAGCCGCTTTCGCGCCGTTCTACAACGAAGAGATGTACGATCGTTAGCGCGCGCCGTTTCGATCAGGAGCTTGCGCTCATCATCTTTCGGAAGAACTGTGTAAGCGCCGGCTCGATTCCAAGCAACCGCTCATAAACGGTGAGCTGTCCGCGGTGATACATCTCGTGAGCCAAGGTGAAATTGAGCATCTCGATCTTGGTGCACTGCTTCCCATCGAAGCGGGTCATGCCCTGCTCAAAGTTCGCGTCGCCGAAGCTGACAACCATCGCCTTCGTTTCTTCCAGCGATGAGCGCAAGAGTTCAAGCACGGCTTCTTTGGTCGTCGCCTCTTTTACGTGGCCGGCGAACTCGGCGATCAGCGCTGGGAAGCCTCGCTGAAAGTTTGTGTTATCGCGGCACATCTCGCCCGCGAGAACGCGCTGGATCTCGATGATGTGGTGAAGCACTTCGATGACGCTCCGGCTTTCAGGCGCCGGCTTGAATCCCAGTCTGTGGTATATTCTGTCGCGGCGCCCCCCGCTGCGTGAAGCCGCACTCAAGGCATCGATGCATCCACTTAAGCCAGAATTCGACTTGCCAAAGCTGCGCCGCCAGCTCGAAGAGATTCTCGCGATGGTGAAGGCAGACCGCAACGGCG
>JBGQGO010000799.1:0-2528 GCA_041497455.1 Blastocatellia bacterium
GCCCTCTGTGCGTTGACGCCGCTATTGCTAACGGACCCCTGCTCACCAAAAAGCGGCGTCAACGCACAGAGGGCCGCCGCAGTCCAAATAGGCCGCCGCAGTCTAAATAGGCTGCGACATTCAAATTAAGACACCGCTAAACGCCGGCGTCGCCGCGAGGCAGGAATACCGCGTGTCAATTCGGTGATTAGCTAAGTAGCGGCTATAATTCTGTATCGCCGAAAGACACGCGAATGGACCTTTTAAAGCTCGATTTGAATAAAGCAACGCCGGACCAACCCGCCGACTGCGAACGAGATCCGATTTCAGGTCGCGCTGCTGGCAGCCGTGCCGGCGCTTATCGCAAGTTTCATCGCCCGCTTCCTTTTCGATGCGCCGCTTGTGCCCGAGCTTCTCGCGCAGTTTATCTTCGCCGTTGCTCCAATGTGGATGGTCGAGCTCGCGGTCGGGATGCTGGGTCCTTTTGCAAAGCACCTCGCATTTCTCGGCTGCACGGTGATCTACCTGATCGCGCTGATGGCAGCGGCGGTTGCTTATCTTCGTTACGCGCCGCGAGGGGACTCCCCTTTCGGGAGATACACATCGCCAATCGCATTCGCCCTGTCGATCTGGGTTTTGACTGTTGTGATTCTCTTGCCGGCGGTGGGCGGCGGAATCTTTGGCAGCCACTTGCGGCAGGGAGAGCTGTCTACGTCCATTTCGCTTCTTCTTGTACATTCTGTTTACGGGTTGGCTCTTGGCTTGGCGGCGATGCGATACATCGACCGCCCGGTCTCGGCCAACGCGCCGGCAACGATCATCAGCAGACGCCGAGTTGTTCGAGGCGTTGGATACGCAGTGCTCGCCGTCGGGATTTACGACATTGGAGAGTCGCTTCTTGGATCGTGGCTGCAGTCTGGTTCGGGCCGCGTGAAGCGCGGCGACGGTGTGTTCCCAAACATCGAAAATCTGGCTCTCGAGATGACGCCGACCCGCGACTTCTATCAAGTGTCCAAGAACGCGTTCGATCCGCAGGTTGATGTACGCAGATGGAAACTTGAAGTTGGGGGTCTCGTCGACAACACGCTTACGTTGACTCACGAAGAGATGAAAGCGCTGCCTTCAGTCGAGCAATATGCGACGCTTGCTTGTATCAGCAACGAAGTCGGCGGCGACCTGATCGGCAACGCGCTGTGGCGAGGCGTGCGGCTCAAGGACGTTCTCGATAAAGCAGGGCTCAAGCAAGGAGTGATCGACATCGTGTTGCGTGCGAGCGACGACTACACCGACTCGATTCCGCTCGACCGCGCGATGGCCGATGGGACTCTGCTTGTGTACGAGATGAACGGCGGGCCGCTCACACCTGAGCACGGCTTCCCGGTGCGTCTGCTTGTGCCCGGGATCTACGGGATGAAGAACGTAAAATGGATCACGCGCATCGAAGCGGTGGACTTCGATTTCAAAGGCTATTGGCAACGGCGAGGCTGGGATGATCGCGCGGAGTACAAGACGATGTCGCGGATAGACGCGCCCGATAGCTCTGTGGAAGGCGAAGCTACGATTGCTGGAATCGCATTCGCGGGCGACCGTGGAATCAGCAAGGTCGAAGTCTCTGCTGATGGCGGCGCGAGTTGGGAACAAGCAGAGATCAAGCCTGCTCTTTCGCCGATCTCGTGGGTGCTGTGGCAAAAGCGGTGGAGACCGGCGCAAACCGGCAGGCACAGGCTTTTAGTCAGAGCGACGGATGGTCGAGGTCAGACGCAGACCTCGCAATACGCGCCTCCGGCTCCAAGCGGATCGTCGGGCTATCACAGCGTCACTGTACGCGTTGAGTGAACGACTAGAAAAAAGAGCTTGACCCTGGAATCTGTTCCAGGGTCTATATTGCTCGAAGGTGAACAAGTGAGACAAGAGACCCCGAAACAGGAGTATTTGCGGTCAGGGGAACTGGCGCGGCTCGCCGGTGTGAGCACTGACACATTGCGGCATTACGAGCGCAAGGGCTTGCTCGCGCGGCCGCGCCGCTCGGCTAACGGTTATCGCGAATATCCAGCCAGCGACCTCGATCGAGTGCGTCTTGTCCGAGGCGCGCTCGGAATCGGATTCACCCTGGACGAACTGGCTCGCATCTTCAGCGTGCGCGGCCGAGGCGGCGCGCCGTGCCATCAAGTGAGAGCACTCGCGGGTACAAAGCTTACTGAAGTTGAGACCCAACTTGGCGAACTTACAGCGCTACGCGATGAGCTGCGCAGGCTGTTGAAGAACTGGGACGTGCTTCTGGCGAAGAACTCGCCTCCCGAGCGCGCGGGTCTCTTGGAATCGCTGGTGGCGAAAGCGTCTCGGAGGCGGACACGGTCATCGCACCTCGCGCGAACACCTATCAATCGAAAGAAAGAAAGCAAGGAGACTCAATGGTAAAAGCGAAAAACTACTTTGGGCTTTTGTTAGCACTGATGCTGCCTTTGGTTTTGGCCGCCAGAACACAGCAGCCGCCGGATCAACATCACAATCATCAGCAAGACAAGCAGCGTGTGGATGGCGTGAACGAA
>JBGQGO010000800.1:0-2528 GCA_041497455.1 Blastocatellia bacterium
AGCATGAGCTGCGACACGCCTTCGCGGGCAAGTTTGGGAATCGTTTCATTGGTCGCGGGCGTGAGCCATTCAACCGGGCCGACTTTGCTCTGAAACGAAAGGGTGTGCGGACGATTCGCTCCGAGTCGTTCCATCACAAGCTCGACCGTTCGTTTGGTCTGATCAAGATAGGGATCGCCCTCGTCGATGTAGCGGACCGGCACGCTGTGCGCGCTGAACAGTATGTGGGTTTGCGACGGGTCTTGATCAGGGAAGAGAGCGAGTTCTTCGCGCGCGGCGGCGGCCATGGCTTCGATGTAATTCGCGTCAGCTTCCCAGCTACAGACGACAGAGGTTGGCGGCAAGCGATGGCCTGTCTCTGCGGCGATTGCGTGCATACGATTCAGGCTCGATCCGGTCGTCGAAACCGAGAATTGCGGATAGAGCGGCAAGACTATGAGATGATCGACTTGATCGCGCCTGATTTGATCGAGCGCTTCCTCGATGAACGGATTCCAGTATCGCATGCCGACGTAGGCGCGCGCGTTGATGTTGCGGCTTGCGAGGGCGCATTCAAGCGCGCGGGCCTGCTCTTCGGTGATGCGGCGAAGCGGTGAGCCTCCGCCGATCTGTTCGTAATAGCCTCGCGATTTCTTGTGACGCTGAGCCGAGATCAGCCAGGCGAGCGGCTTCTGCAGAGCGCGCCACGGAAGACGAATGATGTCGGGGTCGACGAAGATATTGAACAGGAAAGGGCGAACGTCTTCGAGCGTCTCCGGCCCGCCGAGGTTGAAGAGGAGGATGCCGATACGTTGGTTGGTCGTTGTCAATTCGGCCATGGTTCTTGGGCGCGTTACTGAGTTGCGAAATCGAGGCGCATCAAGGATTGTCTTCGGATATCACCGTGAGGCCATCGACGCCAACGAAGTGTTTTCGGTTATGAGTGACGACGGGGATGTCGTGCAGCAATGCGGTCGCCGCAACCCATGCGTCCGCAGTCTGGATCGGCCGGCCATTGCGGCGAGCGTCCTCCATCACGTGGGCCCACTTGAGACAAAGATCTTCATCCGAATGAAAGACAGTAAATGGCTTCCGATATGCATCGAGCTTCTGCTTCCTGGCCGTGCCCCAGTTGCTGCGGATGGCCCAGTGATTCAACTCTGCAAGTGTCATGAACGAGATGATGATCTCCTTACCTGCGAGATGAGGCTTGTATGCCGCGCCTCGGGAATCGTGCTTGAAAATGAAAGACAGAACGTCGGTATCAACTACAACGAGATCCATCAGGGAAGTCTCCTGTCTTTCTCCTCTTTGCGCAATTGCTCGCGCCACTCCAGGAAATCATCCACGCTTTCATCTTCCGGCCACAGGTCACCCATTGCGTTCAGCTCGTCGATCGTTAGAGGCTTTACGCCACTCTCTGCTATTAGCTTTTCTAGCTTTGCGCGTGCGGCGGCTTGCTGTGGTGTCGGCGTACTACCGACTATATCAAGATCACTAGTTGCCATCTAATACCTCCGATTCGTGGGAACAAGGGTTGTGCATTCTCAACTAGGCATCTCCCTGTCGCCCTCTTCGTCACGCCAGCGCCGAACGGTTGCAACGAAGTCATCGATGCTCTCGTCCTGCGGCCAGAACCTGCCAAGCCTTCTTGCCCTGGCGAAGTCCAACGGCCCAACACCTTGCTGCTTGGCGAGCGTCTCGACATCAGCGGTCTCGAAGAAGTCATCAGTCGCAGTGTTGTGGACATCCAATTCTTGCTTTGCCATTTCGACTCCTCTTGGCCCGTTCCAGCAAATCATTCCAGGGCTGTTTTGGCCGCCTCAATGAATGCACGCGCATTTTCCACCGGCGTCATCGGAAGAATACCATGACCCAGATTCAGAATGTGACGGTGACCGCCGCCGGCCCGTATGATCTCGCGAGCTTTCTCAGTGATGATCTCAGGCGTTGAGAGCAGCACACACGGATCGAGATTCCCTTGAAGCGTCAACTGCGGACCAACTCGAGCGCGCGCGTCTTCCAGATTCACCCGCCAGTCGATGCTCAACACGTCGGCGCCGCAGGTGGCCATCTGCTCCAGAAAAGTTCCGCTGCCGTTGATGTAGAGAATCGACGGCGCGGAATCACGGTTTACCGACTCGAATATCTTCTGTTCGTACGGCAGCGCAAACTCGGCGTAATCCTTCGGCGACAGTTCTCCGGCCCAGGAGTCGAACAACTGAATCACCTGAGCGCCGGCTTCAATCTGCGCGTTCAGATACAAGATGATCGTGTCCGCAATCTTGTCGAGCAGTGCGTGAAACGTCAGAGGCTCTGTGTACATCATGCGCTTCACTTGCGCGTAGTTCTTCGACCCTCCGCCTTCGATCATGTAAGCCGCAAGCGTCCACGGCGCGCCGGCGAACCCGATAAGCGGAACCGCGCCGTCCAGCTCTCGTCGCAGCGTTCGGATGATTTCCATCACGAAGCCGGTCTTCTCGATCGGGTCGGGAACAACTAGCCGATCGACCTGCGTGCGCGAGCGGATGGGATCGGGAAGCTCGGGG
>JBGQGO010000801.1:0-2525 GCA_041497455.1 Blastocatellia bacterium
CGATCAAGCGCGCGGTCGAGTTGGGTTGCAACGTAATCGATTCGGCAATCAACTACCGCTTCCAGCGGAGCGAGCGCGCGATCGGCGTTGCCCTTAAACAAATGTTCGACGCCGGCAAAGCCTCGCGCGATGAGATCATCGTGGCGACCAAGGGCGGCTTCTTCCCGTTCGACGACGAACCTCCTCGCGATCCTCGAGCGTGGGTTATCGAGAACGTTATCGACAAGGGCCTAGCGCGGCCCGAAGAGATCGCCGCAGGCAGTCACTGCATGACGCCCGCCTACCTGGAAGACCAGCTCGCGCGTAGTCTGGAAAACCTCGGACTTGAGACGATCGACGTCTATTACGTTCACAACCCGGAGAGTCAACTGGAAGCCGTGAATCGCGACGAGTTCGGACATCGCCTTCGAGCCGCTTTTGAGTTCCTGGAGCGGGCTGCCTCGGACGGGCGCATCGGCTGCTATGGCACCGCGACCTGGAACGGGTATCGACAGCAGCCAGGCTCGCGCGGATATTTGTCGCTCGCCGAAGTGGCGAGCGTCGCCCGCGAAGTGGGCGGCGAAAACAATCACTTCAGAGTGATCCAGTTGCCGCACAACCTGGCGATGCCGGAAGCGCTTACGCTGGGAAATCAGGTCGTCGAGGGCGAGCACCTCTCGCTGTTGATGGCCGCCGCTCGGGTGGGCATCACGGTTATGTGCAGCGCATCGATGTTCCAGGCGAAGCTTGCGCAAAACCTTCCGCCGTTCGTCGGTGAGGCTTTAAAAGGACTGAGCACCGACGCTCAGCGCGCCATTCAGTTCGTGCGATCGACTCCGGGCGTCACGACCGCACTGGTCGGTATGAGCCAGCGCACGCACGTGGATGAGAACATGGGGGTGGCTGCTGTTCCCCCCGCCTCCGTCGAGGAATTCTTCGGCATGTTCTCGAGCGAAGAACCTTGAGCACGCGGCGAGCGACCCTTCGTTTGGCGATGATTGATATCCCGCAAGCACTGGGATAAGCTATTGCCGTTCTAATCCTTCATATCTCCGGCTTACTGCAAGTTTGCACTTTCTCGGTTCGGCGCTACGTAATGTACAATTAGAGGCACAGTGCGAGTGCGCAACAGCGGATTCCGCTTGGTAGAAGCGGTGCAGCACGGCGTGCGCGAGCGCGGACTCAATGAGCCAGCAGACCAGGCCGCTCGCGGTACTGACTCGATGGTTTCGTGATGGAAAGAGACGCCCACACAGCGAAGAAGACTGAGCCGAATCCGGACCGGATAATCTGGATCATGCCGTGGCCTGGTCTTGCCGAGCGCCTGGCGAGTGCGCTGAGGGACACCTTGCGCGAGTTTGGCGGAGGTCCGGGCTCGTATCTGCGCGCGGCTTTTCTGCCTGATCGCATTGAAGATTGGTTCCCGATCAAGTTCGCGAAACTCGTCGGGGCATCGCTGGCTCACCCGGTGGAAACAATCGAGGGGGCTCTTGCGACCGATCCAATAGAAGCCAAGCGTAGACGCCGCTTCCTGCCGATACTTGCGGCCCTGGCTGTCGTTTACTTCGGGCTAGGCCTATATGTCTCCTACCTGGCATTTTTTTCGCAGTTCGCGCATTTGCGAGTGGTCAACAAGGCTTACAAAAAGTTTGACCCGGACGCGATACTTGCGAAGCTATATTACCCTCCGCAGATGTTGCGGGGGGCGCCGAGAGGACCGGCGATGACGCTCGAAGAGATTCGCGCGCGGGCAGAAAAGCATAAGAAAGAGCTGGCGCTAGCGAGGGAGAAGGCCGAGAAGGAAAAGAAAGAGAAACAAGAAGCCGAGCGCAAGGCTGCTGAAGAGGCAGCGAAGGTTGCGGCTCAGAACAAGCCAGCCACGGAGACTAAGTTCGGAGAGATCAACATAGCTCCTATCAGAGACACCGTTGGGAACTTGTACAAGTTGTTCGAGGCGGGCGGGCTTGATATTCCGGAGGCGGGATTCAAGGTGATGGCCGGGTTCAAGGTCATGCCCGACGGATCGTTTGAAAACATCCGAATCATCGAATCGTCTAAATCGAAGATCATCGACCGTAACGCGCTGGAGATACTCTCAAACATCGGCGAGTCGCACGCGCTCGGGCCGGTCGCTGTTTTGACTTCGTCAACGATTAGTCTCGATCTAACCGATGACAATGCGTGGATCAGAATCGTGGCGTTCGCTCCGACGCCGGAAATCGCCAAGGAGAAGGCGGGCCTGTTGAGCGCGCTGTTTTGGGCCCTGCGCATGAAGGAGAAAAGCCCGGATTTGGGCCAGTTGCTGAAGATGATAGAGGTGAAGAGCGATGGGAAGCGCGTTGTTACGGATTTGAAGGTTCCTCGCGCAAAAGCAGCCGAGATGTTCCGCGCCTGGCTCGCGAACCCCGGCGCTCCGCCACAATGAAGCAGCGTAGACTCTCATAACTTGGACTGCGGCTATTTGGAGTGCGGCGGCAAGGTACTCCGCGACGCCGCTTTTTCTTTGCGAATCGGAAACCAAAGCGGCGTCGCGGAGTACCTTGCCG
>JBGQGO010000802.1:0-2519 GCA_041497455.1 Blastocatellia bacterium
TACAGCGCGTATTTGCCCCGTGACGCGTTTTCCACAGGGGCCTAATGATTTTCGATCACCCCTTCTGCTGACATTCGGACTTTTCACACAGCCTCTGCCGTGGGTGGTATTCGGGAAGCAGTCGATCGGTCTTTCTGGGTAGGTCGGACTTAAACAATCCACCCACTGCCGTGGGTGGTATTCGGGAAGCCGTCGATCGGTCTTTCTGGGTAGGTCGGACTTGAACAATCCACCCACTGCCGTGGGTGGTATTCGGGAAGCCGTCGATCAGTCTTTCTGGGTAGGTCGGACTTGAACAATCCACCCACTGCCGTGGGTGGTATTCGGGAAGCAGTCGATCGGTCTTTCTGGGTAGGTCGGGCCTGAATAATCCACCCACTGCCGTGGGTGGGATTTCTAACGCTTCACGCGGAAACTAATTCCCCGCTGCTTCAATCTTGATCACTGATTGTCGGCGACCTTCGATGTGCCGAGCTGGATGATTCGAGTTGCAAGTCCAGATGCTCCCATCCTTGGCGAACTCAAGCTCGCGAGTGTAAGTCACACGCGTCGGCATCGGAATCACCGTCAGCGCTTCTGTCTTCGGATCAAACCTCATCAACGTGTCGCTGCCCGCGCCGCAGATCCATATCTGACCCGTGCGCCGATCGACGTTTATCGCATACGGAATGTCATCGCCCTTGCCCGGAAGCGGATAGACTCTCCACGCATCTTTCTTTGGATCGTAGCTGCAGAAGTCGCCGCTTCCGTAGCCCGGTATCCATACGACTCCGTCGCTGGCAACCTCGAGCCGGCGCGGACCATAGACCGGCGGCTTCCACTCGGTGACCTTGCCCGTAGCCGGGTCGATCACTCCTACTCGCTGGCCGTTCAGCTTCGTGTACCAAACCTTACCGTCAGGAGCGATGTCGATGCCGTAAGGAGTGATCCCTCCAGTCTCGCCCATCGTAGGCACGTTAGACGCTTGCTCGGGTTTGAGCAGTTGATACTGTTTGATCTTGAGCGTCGCGGGATCGAGCCGGAAGATCGCGTTCATCGCGGCGTCGGTGTACCAGCAGATGCCGCTCTGATCGAAGCGCAATGTGTGCGGATAGCCGCCTCGCTTGCCGCCTTCGCCGCTCTCGATCAGCAGAAACTCTTTCGTCTTGGTGTCGAAGCGAGCCATCTTGCCGCCGAGCGCTAACGTGATCCACATATCGCCGTTGGGGGCCTTCTCAATCGAATGCGGTCCTTGCAGAGGATAGTCGCCCGAGCCATCCTTCACGCCGCCGGGAATCGAGTAAGACTTTCGCTCGCCGGTTTTCGGATCAAGCGTGCGAACCGCGTCGTGCACCATATCGACCAGGTAGATCAATCCGTCATCGCCAATCTCCAGATCGTGCATCAACGCGCTGTTCTCGTGCCCGACCGGCCACTCGGTGATTACGACGTTAAGCGCGTCGCCTGACGGAGCCGGCGGCGGCGTGTAAGCGGGCCAGTTGGCCTCGGCGCCTCGCTTGTAGGTTTCGTACAACATCCCGGGCAGAGCTTGTTGAGTCTCTTTGTGAAGCAAGCGGAAGGCGCCGAGTCCGATGCGGCTAGACATCACATCACGGACCATGACATCCCAGTCGGTTTTCTCTTTAGGAGCGCGAAAGCCTTCGGTGCCGACTTGATGGCAATAAGCGCAAGCCATTCTGAAATTCAACCGCGCTTCGTCGTTCGGCCACTTGATCAAGCGAATGCGGTCTACGCTTGTCTCCTGCATCTTCGGATTGGCGGCCGGTTTCAGATGAAAGGCGACGGGTGCGTTGCTGCCCGACTTGTAAGCGACGTTCGTGAATTCATCCTCGAAGCCGGGCAGGCGGGCTCGCAGCTTGTAGTCGCGGTTCGTGAGCCCCGGCAGTTTGAAGGGCCAACTGCCTTTGTGAAGACGGTGATCGTCTTGTCTTCGACTGCATCAAAGGCAGTGATCATCACACCGGAGAGCGGCTTCTTCTGTTGATCGCTTACGGCGCCGGTGATCGAGTAGGAGTTCGCTCCGCTGCCGGTTGTCGCGGGTATGGCGAGGCTCAGAAGGAACAAACTGAGACCGAGCAGTTGAAATCTCTTTAGCGGCATTGTGGGTTGCTCCTTTGGTACGACTCCGCTGGAACGCGGCAGATCACTTCCTCTTTCGGACTTCGGCTACAACTGCCTTAGCTTCCTGGCCGCCCGCCGCTGACAAGCTCGCATCTTCAGACCCGTCTTCTTTAGCCGTCGCCGATGATACTAATTGCGGCGAGGGGTTTCCCGCCGGGAACAATCTGAAATCAAGGCGCGACTCTACTTTTTCCTTCAGTCCGCCAACTCCGGTCGCTCGACCAAGCAAGCCGCCAGCCTTACCGGAGGTCTTCAAGAGCGTGATGTCGGTGTACAGAATGTAATCACACGCTTTTCGCTTGGCCTCGGCTTCAATGTCAGCCGGGGTGCGCGAGTCAAGAGGTACCGCGTCGATATCTGACTCGATGATGTTGCCAATAAGCCTGCTCCGCAGCATA
>JBGQGO010000803.1:0-2517 GCA_041497455.1 Blastocatellia bacterium
CGGGTTGCCGTCATTCGTGCTGAGGTCGGCGTTCAGGCTGAAGGTCCGCGAGCCAAACACCACGTAAGCCGCGCCGCGATTGTCTGCGATTCCGCCGTTAGGTCCGTCCTGACCGCCGGCTCCGATCACCACATCGCGTATACCGTCGCCGTTGACGTCTCCGTTAGCGGACACCGACGTGCCTAAGAGATCGCCCGAACGCTGGCCGGCAAGCTTGAAAATGCTTGGCGGGTTTTGAGCGGCGTCGACGAAGCCACTGTCGCGCCCGTCGCTCAAATAAAAATTCACCACGCCATTGTTATCGCGGCTTCCCGTGCCGCCGTACATCCCGCAAAAGATGACGTCGCCGCGCCCATCCCCGTTTATGTCTCCGGCGGCGACCGGCAAACCGATATCGCCCTGCAATCGCAGTCCGCCGAACAAAACGAGCAGGCCATCTTGATTGAAGTTCGCGGCATCGACGGCCAGTTCGATTGAGCCGCCTTGAGCGCTAGCTCGAATCGCGATAAGCGGCAAAGATAACGAAAGTATCAGTCCGAGGATCAAACCCGTGTGCGCCCGTATTCCCTTTTTGCTCATAAAACCCCTTGATGATTCCCCTGCGGGATTGTTTCCGCGAGGGCTGTTGATTATACAATGTCGTCCAGTTCGATTGCGAATGTTGCGTCGAGCGGTCGTTTCTGGTTTCTAGTTTCTGATTTCTAGTTTTTGATTTATGTGCTTTAGAAGCCAGCCGCCAACCAGAAACCAGAAACCAGAAACCAGTTGGGGATGGAAGAAAAGCAAAGCCATGGCCGTCTAATCAACGGAATTATGAATGGTTTGTCTTATGGAGCGGCTTGCGATAATGAGCGATCGCCAAACAGAGGCTGACATCATCGAGGCTTGCAAGCATGGCGATAGGGATGCCTTTCGCGACCTGTTTGAAGCTCACAAAGATCGGGTCTACACGATCGCGTTTCATTACGGCGGCGACGAGGCGATGGCCCACGATGTGACCCAGCAAGTCTTCCTGAAGCTGTTTACGAGCATCAACCAGTTTCATGAGAGCTCGCAGTTCACGACCTGGCTTTATCGCATTGTTGCCAACGCGTGCACGGACGAGCACAGGAAGCGAAGACGCTTCGTTCCGTTCAGTCCGGAGATCGAGGTGAGGACTATGGTGGGGAAGGGCTCACAAGAGGAAGCCTATCACAGACGCCAGGTGGCCGATTCGGTTCGCGGCGCGATCGGTGAGCTGACGCCAAAGCTGCGGCTGCCCATCTTGCTCAAATACGTCGAGGGCCTCTCGTACGATGAGATCGCCGAGTCGCTTGGCGTTTCGATCGGCACGATATCCTCGCGCCTCAATCGGGGACACAAGATGTTGGCGCGCAAGCTGGGCCATCTGCGGAGCGAGTTTGCATCAGGGGAATGACGATGTCTACGAAGCATGTAACCAAACAATTGTCGGCGTATTGCAACCGCGAGCTTGCGGCTGATCAGTCGCAGAGGGTGCGCGATCACCTGCTCGCGTGTAAGCGATGCCGCAAAGCGCACGACGAAATAAAGCTCGGCGTCGACCTTGCGCAACAGCTCCCGCTGGCGACGGCGCCGGCTGAAATGTGGAGCGAGATTGAGGCCTTGTTGGATGAACGGCCGCGCAGGCCAGTCTTCGAGCCAAAGGCCCCGAAGTTCGCCTTTGCGTTCAGTTGGTATCGCGTCGCCGCCGTCAGCGCAGTGCTCGTGGCCGCAGTGGCGATCGCACTGATGGTGTCGTCAAGATCCATTCGCGACGTCCCGCGACCCTCGTGGGCCGTCGAGAGCTCTGGCAGTGTACGAATCGACGGCCACCGCATTAGTAACGCAGGAACTCTTGCAGTTGGCGAGACGCTCGAAACCGGTGACTCATCGCGGGCGAAAGTTACTGTGAGCGAAATTGGAGAGGTTGAACTCGATCCCAACAGCCGAATACGCCTGCTGCAGACGCGTGAGAGCGAGCATCGCATCGCTCTCGATCGCGGCCTCATAAGGGCCACGATATCCGCTCCGCCGCGACTGTTCTTCGTCGATACTCCCGCGGCGGAGGCGATAGATCTTGGCTGCGTGTACACGCTTCAAGTCGATGATGCGGGTAGGAGCCTCCTCCACGTTACGCTGGGCTGGGTCGCGCTGGTACGCAACGGGCGCGAGGTTTACGTCCCTCGTTTCGCGATGTGCCAGGCGCGGCCGGGGATCGGTCCGGGTACGCCGTACTTCGAGGACGCGTCCGAAACATTTGTGCGCGCTCTTGAGGAGTTCGACTTTGAAAACGGCGGCGAGCGGGCCTTCAGCGCGTTGCTGGCAGAGTCTAGGCCGCGTGATACGTTCACGCTGTGGCATCTGCTCGCGCGCGTTGAGGGAGACCAGCGAGTTCAGGTGCTGAATAGAATGATCGAGCTGGTCGGGTTGCCGCACGGCATAACGCGAGAAGGCACGCTGCAGCTTGATCAGAACACGCTCGACGCCTGGAAGGATGAGATGGACACTGTGTGGTTC
>JBGQGO010000804.1:0-2513 GCA_041497455.1 Blastocatellia bacterium
GGCAATGTTGACGTTCAAGGCGTCAAAGGAACGATCCTTTTGCGGAGCGGCGACGGCAACCTGAAGCTGTCGGAGTTGCAAGGAACGCTGAAGGCCGATACCGGCGACGGCAATATCGACATGCGCAATGTGCGAGGCGACTTGACCTTGCACACCGGCGACGGGCGCATCGACCTTACCGGGATCGATGGTTCACTGCGCGCGGAAACGGGCGATGGCCGCGTTCACGTCAATGGACGCTTCGACGTATTGGATGTGAAGACGGGCGACGGCGGCATTGAAGCAATCGCGAACGAAGGCTCGAAGCTGGAATCCAATTGGCGGCTCAACACAGGTGACGGCAACTTGACTCTGCGGTTGCCGGCGACGATCGCAGCCGACGTGGAGTTGCGAACGAGCGACGGAAGCATCGACTTCGATATGCCTGTTACGGTTTCGGGTCGAGCAGGAAAGCGAGAGGTTCACGGTCAGATCAATGGCGGCGGCAAATTGATTTCCTTGAAGACCGGCGACGGCTCGATCCGACTGGAGAAACATTGATCAGAGGATTGAGGATCGAGGATTGAAGATCGACCGGTCTCTCAATCTTCCATCCTCGATCTTCTATCTTCCACCTCAATCCTCTCAATCTGGAGGTGACCTGATGAACGGATTCTTGCAAGATTTGCGATACGGCTGGCGAACGATGGCGAAGAGCCCCGGCTTCACTGTCGTAGCGGTCCTCACGCTGGCCCTGGGAATTGGCGCGAACAGTTCCATCTTCAGCCTGATTAACGCCGTGCTTCTCAGGCCCTTGCCTTTCAACGAGCCTGACCGGCTCGTGATGATATGGGAGAGACGGGCCTCCTCCAACGACTCCAACCTTCCGATCTCCGGGCACGAGTTCGTCGCCTGGAGAGAACGAGCTCCCAGCTTCGAGAAGATGGCGATCATTCGCGGCGACGGTTTCAATCTGACCGGCGCGGGTGACCCGATGTCGATCGCCGCGTTGAGGGTGTCGGCGGAATTCTTTTCAGTCCTCGAGGTGGCGCCCGTCCTCGGGCGCACATTCTCGGACGGAGAAGACCAGGACGATAACCCCATCGTTGTGCTGAACGCGGCGCTGTGGAAGGCGCGCTTCGGCTCAGACCCGGACATCGCCGGCAAGACGGTGACCTTGAGCGATCAGAAGTACACGGTGATCGGAGTCATGCAGCGGCAGTGCGTGGGCGCCTGGCTGAATGCGGACCCCGACGTATGGCTCCCAATCGACTTGCCTGACGAAGCGCGAAGGGTCGGCAGGCACAGCAACAATGTGATAGCGCGGCTCAAACCAGATGTGACGTTGGAGCAAGCACAGGCCGAGTTGGCGCAGGTTGCCGAGCGGCTCGAGCACCAATATCCCAACAACAACGTAGGCCATGGCGTGAAGATCGGTTCTCTTCACGAAGCCACGGTAGGGGCCGTTCGTCCTGCCTTGCTGGTGTTATTCGGAGCCGTCGGGTTTGTATTGCTCATCGCCTGCGCTAACGTGGCCAATCTGTTGCTCACGCGAGCCGCCGGCCGGCAAAAGGAGGTTGCGATCAGGACTGCCCTGGGCGCGGGCCGGCTGCGGCTGGTTCGGCAGATGTTGACCGAAAGCTGTCTGCTGGCTGTGATGGGTGGCGGAGTTGGCGTGCTCCTGGCGATGTGGATAATCGACCTGTTGCCTAAGATCAAGGCCGTTAATATTCCTCGCATCGAGCAGATAGGAATTGACGGCCGGGTGTTGGCGGTGACGTTCGGTCTCTCGCTGTTGACCGGCGTCATCACGGGGCTGGCCCCGGCGGTGCGAGGCTCCCGGCTCAACTTGAGTCAAGCGTTGAATGACGGAACCCGGACATCGGCTGGTCTCGGCCGGCGAAGGATCGGGAGCGCGCTCGTGGTTCTGGAGGTAGCGCTCGCGCTGGTGTTGTTGGCCGGCGGCGGGCTGATGCTCAGAAGTTTTGTCAGGCTGATTGACGTTGATCCGGGCTTCGACCCGCACAACGTTCTGCGGCTGGACCTCTCCTTACCGGGTCCGAGATACGCAGGGCCGCAACAACAGATGAGGTTCTACGGAGAGTTCATCGAACGGATCAAAGCGTTGCCCGGCGTGGAAGCGGTCGGGGCGACAACTCAGACTCCTTTGAGTCCCGGGGATAACTGGGGCCCGTTTTCTATTGAGGGCCGTCCCGCGCCAGCCCCCGGTCAGGAGTCCTTTGCCGCAATGCGCAGCGTCAGCTCCGATTACTTCCGCGTGATGAGGGTTCCGCTTAAGAAAGGGAGATACTTTACGGAAGCGGATGCCCGGATCGCGCTTCCAGTGATGCGTTGGTTCGAGCAGCAGCCTTATCCGGAGCACTACAACGAGGCGCAGCCGGCTCCGGCAATCATCATCAACGAAACGATGGCGCGCATGTTCTTCTCCAATGAAGACCCGCTTGGCAAGCGGTTCCGCATCATTGCGAGTCCCTGGCTGACGATCGTCGGAGTGGTGGGAGATATCCATCACA
>JBGQGO010000805.1:0-2502 GCA_041497455.1 Blastocatellia bacterium
GCGGCAAGGTACTCCGCGACGCCGCTTTGGTTTCCGATTCGCAAAGAAAAAGCGGCGTCGCGGAGTACCTTGCCGCCGCACTCCAAAAGTCTACGCTACATTCTCTGTTTTACCACAACGGCCCACTCTCAAGCGTATGGAAGTAATTCATAGCGGCCGGCGGCATTCGGCAAAAAGTACACAGTGTGCTCGCGCGTCTCTCATCGAATCCAGCCAATTCTTTAAATAGAGCGGGTTAGCAGGCCTCGGCGCCAATTGCACGATTGTTGCACACCATTTCTGTGGATGATCAGATTACAGGCCACCCAAAATTGTTTGAACTTACTCCGTATCCGCCGAACGGGTTTTGGTAATGCAGGGACGGTCGCTCGCGCGCTCTGCTCAGCTCGCGACTCCGCCGTAATCCTAGAATCGCATCCCGATGCAATCTGTCACCGCCGGACTGGCTCCCCTTATCTGTGGAAGCGGTTCGGTCTTCAAATCCCTGAAAATCAAATCGCAGCCCTTCCGGGCTGCAGGAGGAAATAATGAAACAACTGTCGATGCTAAGAGCCCTCGTAGTGTTGAGTCTGGCATTAATCATTCCGGCTACCGCACAGCAAAACGCCGGCTCAACGACGAACAAGACGCAGATCGCCGCCGGCGCGAAGATGAATGTTAAAGGCATGATCGTCAAGCGCGACCAGGCCAACTTGATCGTGCGCGATCAGAGCGGTCACGACTTGACTGTCCGATTGGCCGGCAACGCCAAGATTGAAGAGAAGAAAAGCAATCCGTTCCGCGGCGGCAAGAAGTATTCTGAAGCTCAGTTGGTCCGCGGCCTTTATGTCGAGGTCGAAGGACGCGGAGACCCCTCCGGCGCTTTGATCGCCGACAAGATCAAGTTTTCGGATAACGACTTCAAAGTCGCTCACGCGGTCGATTCGACGGTAGTGCCTGTCGAAAACCGGATGGGCGAGGCCGAGGAGCGCGTCGCGCGCACCGAGCAAAATGCTCAGCGGCTCTCGGGTCAGCTTGACGAGTTGGCACAGGTCGCCAATCTCGCAAAGGGCGGAGCAGCGGCGGCGCAGGAAACAGCGGAAGTCGCTGTTGACGGCGTCAACAGGACCAACGATCGCATCTCGTCTCTCGATGACTATGAAGTGAAAAAGAGCGAGACCATCAACTTCAAAGTCGGCAGCGCAGTGTTGAGTCCACAAGCCAAGTCCATGCTTGACGAGATCGCTACTCAGGCAAAGAGCGAGAAGGGATTCGTGATCGAAGTGCGCGGGTTCGCTTCAGCGGATGGCGCGGAGAATTCGAATCGCGTTCTCAGCCAGCGCCGCGCCGAAGTAGTAATGCGCTACCTGGCCGAGAATCACAACATTCCGCTGCGGCGAATCATACTGCCGTTCGGATACGGTGAGGCCATGCCGATCGCCGACAATACGTCGCGCGACGGGCGCATACAGAATCGGCGAGCCGAGGTTTCGATCCTAGTCAGCAAGGGACTTACAACCCCGGTGAACGTCGTCAATCGCTCTGTTGGTTCGAATCGTCAGCCGTAATATTCACGAAGCGACAAGCGAAGGGGCGTGATCGTAAGTTCGGAGCAGCGCGGCGACCTGGGTCAGAGAATGATCGGATTGCCAGGCTCTCGAATCTATGATCACGCCTCGATTTGCTTTGAAGCAATTGAAAGCGGCGGCGCCCCCCGTAGGCGTCAGCACCGCAATCGAAAGGAGCGAGCCATTGCGTCTCTCATCACTAGCCTTATCGCTTATGCTGTTGGCGGGCCTGACTCCGCCCGTTCTCGACGTGGTCTTCGCTCTTCAGTCGGCGCCCCAAACGACTAAGCCCGCGCAGAATCCGCCCCCGGAACAGGACGAAGCCATTCGTTTGACTTCGCGGCTGGTGCTCGTGCCGCTCTCCGCGTCGGACGCTTCGGGCAAGCCAGTCCGCGATCTGACTGCGGAGGATCTAGTCATCGAGGAACAGGGGCGGCCGCAAGCGATCGTCACTCTGGGTGAACCGGGCAAGGTTCCCACCGAGCTCGCACTCCTTTTCGACATCTCGGGCAGCATTCACGGCCAGTTCACGTTCGAGCAGCAAGCCGCTGTTCGCTTCATCAAAGAAGTACTCAAGCCCGCCGATGCTTTGTCTGTCTTTTCGATCGGCACGACACCGAAGCTGGTGAAGTCTCGCACCGCGAGCAGCGAAGAAGCGATCACAGGCCTGATGACCTTAGCGTCGGTGAAGGAACCTACGGCGTTCTTCGATACGATAGTCGAAGCCGCGCTCTATCTCGGCAAAACCGCTGAAGCGGGCACAAGGCGCGTGCTCATCGTTATCTCCGACGGCGAGGAAAACTACAGCGAGCACTCCAAGCTCAACGATGCGCTCCGAGAGTTACAAAAGAACGATTGCCTTTTCTACTCGATCAACCCGAGCGGGCAAGCGTTGAACCTGAACACGGTGAGCATCAAAGGTCAGGGCTTTATGGAATCGATGTCTTCGCAGACC
>JBGQGO010000806.1:0-2501 GCA_041497455.1 Blastocatellia bacterium
GCCCGGTATGCCGCACTCAGCGTGATGATGACCGAGCCCCCGGGGTTCACGGTCTATCAATCTAGCGACCGGGCGATCCCCGATGACCTGCAGCCTCTGCTCGCTTCAGAAGAGGGTTTGAAGGAGGGTTTTGTTTCGCTCGTCAGAGAGTTCTACATCAAGAGCGGGATAAGGGAGATCATTCCCAAGTACATGGCGATCGGAGAAGCATACGCCGCCGCATATCGAATCCCGGTCGGCACGGTGATTTACGACGTCCTCGATTACTTTCACACGAGGCCTGAAACCGTAATCAACATGCGCCCGCTTGTTGTGACTACGGGCGTAGTAGAAGGCAAGAAGCAAAAGGAGACCGTGATCACCCGTACTCGAACAAGACAGGTGTTTGTCATCCCCGACCCGCTGGCTCCGCTCGATACTTCGACGGTTCGCGGAGACATTCTGAATCAGAGAGACGACCTGTTAGCGCGCAGGATTGGCGACGACTACATCGTGATCGTGGGACCGTCGCGGGCAGCAAATGCGGACTCTGTGCGCCAGGCGGTAATACGATTCGTCATCGACCCGATGGTTGAGCGTCACCTGAAGGCTTCGCTCGAGTACAAGGACCAGATATCGAAGCTGGTTGCTTCGGTGCCGACCGCGGCCAGGCAGTACGCTAACAGTGTGTATCTTGTGATTCGCGAATCGCTCGCACAGGCGACTGAGGCGAGACTGCGGCGGATTAGTGCGATCGCGACCCGCGGACCTTACAGCGAGGATGACGCGGTGTTCGATCTGGCCCAGGCTTATCTCCGCGGCGCTGTGCTCAGCTTTCACTTTTATGAGTCGCTGGGCGGCTTGGAGAAGGTCGGCATCGGCATGGAGGACTTCTTCGATCACATGGTCGGCAACGCCAAGTTCGAGCGCGAGGCGGGACGTACAAAGGAAATTGAGGCGGTAGTGGCGCGCGTATCCGCGAGACGTTCAAAACCGTCGCGAACCAACAGCAACGAAGGCGCGGCTGCCGAAGCGGTGATCGGTGCGATGGCAGCGAGAATCCTGAAGTCGGATGATCTGATCAGGGAGAAACGCTTTAAGGAAGCGCGTTCGATACTGGACGAAGTACTCGCCGTCGAGCCTAACAACGCGAGGGCCTTATACGGGATGGGGCAGGTTGTGACTCAGACACCCTCGACCGCCGAACTCGACCCCAAAGCTGACGAGAACGACAAGATTCAGATGCAACACGATCGGCTTGAGCGGGCGATCAAGCTCTACCGAAGGGCGATCGAGAATGCGTCGAAGGATTCCGAACGCTGGTTGATTCAGTGGAGCCACCTGTTTCTTGGCCGCATATACGACTTCCAGGAATTCCGAGAGGACGCGATCGCCGAGTACGAGAAAGCTATCGCGTTGGAAGACATTCCGAACGGGGCCTACAAAGAGGCGCTGGAAGGCAAGCGGCGGCCATACGGTCAGAAGTGAACCGGATCGTTCAGGGTTCCGGGTTCGGGGTTCCGGGTTCAGGGCTCCGCGTTCGAACCCGGAACTCTGAACTCTGAACTCTGAACCATTACCTCCAAGCGATCAACTCTTGACGCAACTGGCTGTGACGGATATTATCGTCGCCGAATAAGACTAACGAGAAGAGACCGTAAGAACCTGCCCTGAGTTACTGAATGATCCTCACAAGACTTTACCCAAGGGAAAGGTGAGTATATGTCCGTCAGTTTGGGGATAAACGGTTCTGCGGATGTTCGAGTTGTAACCGGCGAAAGCCTGGCGCTGCGAATAGCGGCCTACGATCCAAACGGGATCAGCAAGATATTCGTTCAGTGTTTTCAGTTCAGCATGGCAAGCTCCAGCAAGGTGAAGCTGGCAGTGGGCGAGGTGTCAGTGTCGTCCGAGCAGAGTTACTCTCAGACAAGCTTCGACGTTACCATTCCGATTCCTGAAAACGCCGCTCTGGGGAAGTGGGGCGTGCAAATGATCGAGTTCACAAATCAGCGGGGGTACAAGTCATCCTTCTATCGAGGCCACGGAAAGTTCGACAAGGTGGTCTTCGAAGTAGTGCCGCCTGCCAGCAAAGAAGATGAGTTGCTGCGCTTCGACGGAGTTGAGATTGCGGGACGCGGACACTGCGCTTAAACGCAAGGGATCTATTTTCCATTTTTTATTTTCCATTTGTCATTTGCCATTTGGCGCGCTGCGGTCATTGGATCGTCGTTCAGAGCCGCGCCCATCCGGAGGGAAAGACACATTACAACTTACGGCAAATAGCAAATGACAAATAGCAAATCGACAATAATAAATCCCCGGCCCAGCTATGGGCGGGCTGAAGCTTTGTCCTTATCGTAGGTCTGCAGCAAATCATAAGCGACTTTGATGGGCACGCCAAAGTTGGAACCGCCAAAGCTTTGATTCCCGTCGACCGTGGCGAGGATCGCGGAGTTGATTGCAATTACCCGGCTGTCGCGATCGAAAATAGGGCTGCCCGATCCGCCTTCCGTCGTCTGAGC
>JBGQGO010000807.1:0-2500 GCA_041497455.1 Blastocatellia bacterium
CCCCAACGGCAGTTGGGGGATCGTTCAAGGCCAGCCTACAGGGAAGAGCGGAGTTCCTCTCCTTTGGTTCCTCTCTCGCGCGCCCTTCGCGCCGCGAAGGGCGCGCGCAAGAGAACCAATCGGAATCGCGCAGGCAACGCTCGTGTAGGCTGTAACTGAACCATCCCCCGACTGCCGTCCGGGGGTATTTGCCGAAGTCGTTCACAAAGTTGCGTCTAAGCCTGGTGCCGATGCTGTTAGGCGTCATAAGACTCTCTACTGCTTTGAATTATTTCCTCTCGCGAATTGGCGGATAGGCTCTCCCCGCCGCGCGGGCGAAATGGCAAGTAGGCGCTTCCTTCAATCACCGCGCGCTGCAAGGCGAGAGCCTGTTGGTGCAGTGCCCGGCGCAAGCTTGTCTGTTCACGCGCAACTCGACTCGTGAACTGGTCGCTCATCACCGTTTCGTACTCGCGAAAGAATCGCTTTCGAGCTCCGGGGTTGAGATTGATCCCCGCGTTCGGAACGGTCTCGAAATCGGCGGGCTTCACCACTTCAAGGTTGGTGATTTTCAGGACCAAACGATCCACGGCCAACGGGCGAAACTCTTCCATCAAATCAAGAGCTAACGAGCAGCGGCCGTAGTGGAACGAGTGTAGGAATCCGAGATACGGATCGAATCCGACAGTCGAGAGTGCGGCGATCGCTTCACCGTATAACAACGTATAGCCGAAGCTGAGGAGCGCGTTGACGGGATCTCTTGGCGGACGCCGCGTGCGCTTTGTGAATTGCAACTGGCGCCTGAGCGCCTTGGCGAAGCCTGGGAAGTAAACAGCGGCGGCCTGACCTTCGATTCCTCGAAGCGAATCGACAGTCCTTCTTGCGGCCGCCTCTTCGGTCAGAAACGACAGTTGAGAAAGCTCGAGGTTGAAGTTGCTGCCATCGTGATTGCGCTGATGCCTTTTCAGAAGATCGGCGCAGTTGGTTATCTTCGCCGTGACGATCGCCTTTGCGATAGAGAGCGCGAACGCTGGATCGAGCGTGCGTTCATATTGGCGGACGCGAAGGAGCGAGTTCTTAGACTCGAGGGATGCGATGCGCGCTTTGAGCTTGCCGTGCAAACTGAGTAACGTAACGTCGATGCCGCGCTCGACGAGGAATGTCATCGCCTGCGTCGTGAGCTGAACGTTGCCGAAGACGACGACGCGCTCGACCTTGAAGTCGTGGATTTCGAGAAGACGGACGTCGTCGCGCTCTACAACGAGCCGGTTGGCTTCTTTGCGAAGCGTCGCGCCTTGTTCGCTAATGAAGAGAGTTGCCATATCGTCTAATCCTCCGATAGCGGACTCAAGAACTGCGCTTAATACTACCCACGGCAGTGGGTAGATTGTTCAAGCCCAGCCTACATAGGGAGCAGACCCGGGAGTCCCGTTTCCTCTCCTTCTCTCCCCTCGCGTCGCGAGGGGAGAGAAGGAGAGGAAACAAAAGCAATGAGCAGCCGGCCTTTCGCTTTGTAGGCTGGTTCTGAACAATCCCCACACTGCCGTGTGGGGTATTACAGAACCGTCCTAGGTAGTCATCAAATCCTCAACTCCTCGTGGTTCCGCAATGAGGGCAATACACCGCCCCAACCGCGGTCCGTAAACCACATGCGCCACACACGGGGCGCAGCATCTGATATTGCCCTTCGCTGATGACTTGCGTTCCGGCCAGGTAATCCTCGAAGCGCCGACCAGTGGGGTTGAGCCAAACGAACGCGAGCGACAGAAGGTCATAGGCGATGACAAAGGGCACAAGAACCCACGAGCAATAGGCAGCCTGGCCTAGCGCGTTCGGGAGCCGGCGTAGGATCGATCGCCAGACGCCACACGGTTCGTTCGATGAGATCGAAACGACTCGCAGTCGAAAGAGCCACTTGCCGGGGCTGCGGCCCGAAGGCGCACCGTCGCAGATCAAGTGATAAGCTACGACCACCAGCACCCACGGTGGGAACAAGTATGCGATGAAAGGAAGCGGCGCGAGTCGATCGACGACTTCCGCCAGGATGCGGCGCGTGAGCGCGCGGGACTCGCTCGCGACCGCCGAAGGACGAATGACCTGGGCAGCAATGCCGCACCGCGGGCAGAAGCGCGCGGACGTGACAATTGGCGCGCCGCAATCGCAGTGGGAAGACTGGTGATTGATTGCGTGGCCAGCGGCCCTTGCGGTCATCATCCATTTTTCTATCGTTGCCATAATTAATCTCAATCAACCAAGAGCCGGGATCAATACCAAAGGAACTGCTGGACGCTCCGCTTGATGTAGGCCGAGCGCTGCTTCCCCGAATACCACCCACGGCAGTGGGTGGATTGTTCAAGTGCAGCCTACATAGGGGCGCACCCGAGGTTCCCGTTTTGCCTCTCCCCTCGCGGCGCGAGGGGAGAGAGATAACCAAAACCGAAGGGTCGGGCCGCCTCGGTTGTAGGCCGCACCTGAACGATCCACCCACTCCCGTGGGTGGTATTCGGGGAAGCAGCGCTCG
>JBGQGO010000808.1:0-2499 GCA_041497455.1 Blastocatellia bacterium
CTCGAGAATGCCGCAAGCCGCGCAACATAATCGTCGTAGTCCTTAACGCTTCGGAACGGCGTCGATCCGGCAAGCTGCCCGAAGCTTATCTGCACGCCGTTCATCTGATCGATGGGCATGTACTCGGTGGGAAAGCGTCCGCCCTCCACGTTCAGCTTCTTGTCGCGAAGAAACAGATCGTATGAGATAACATCCTGGCCGGTGAGCTGCGAGCGGTCCATCTTCTGAACGCGGTCGAGCATTTCTCGTTCGTGCGCCTTGCGCCGCTCGACCACTTCGATTGAATAATCCGTCATCCGATCGTTGTAGCGATTGTCGCCAAGCAGCGTCGCCGACTCGGGATATTGTTGAAGGCCCCACTGCCAGTCTTCATCGAACAGCGCGTGTAGTTTCTTCGCTGCGTCGCTTGACGACAACACCTGCGCGAAAACCGCGGATGTGGTTAAGAGAATGAAAGTGAGAAGTGCGGCGTTGCGGATCACGAGTCCTCCAGTGCAGAAGCGGGTGCCGGTGCCGGCAGTCCAAAGAATGAGCCCTCAATCCTCGGATGGCCGAGGCTTTCGCCTGAAAACGTGTGCGTGAGCCTTTCGAGCCTTTGACTTTGCGCCGTCGAACCTCGCGGCTATGCGGGCTTGCACCGCTTTCGCCTTGGGCTTCGCCCGGTCGAACTGGTTGCTTATCCGCGGAAACCGCTTTCTGATTCGATCAAGCAGCCGGGCGGCCCACGGTGAAACGCTCGACAAGATGAAGAGGCCTACTAGTATGAATAGAATCCCCTGAAGTATCGGCAGGAAAAGACCAAGTATGCCGAGAAGTATGAAGCCCCAGCCGGCAATGTGGATCGCGACGCGCTTGAGTCTTGATTTCGTTTCCATATGGTGGAAGCGAAAGTCTAACAGATGCCGTTCTGACGGGGACAGGCAGGTCAAAGACGCGTGAAACGTGATGCGTGATGCGTGATGCGTGAAACGTGATGCGTGAAACGTGATGCGTGATGCGTGAAACGTGATGGGTGACCACACAGCCGAGTATTTTTTGCTCCTTTCACGCATCACGTTTCACGAATCAGGTTTCACGCATCACGCTCTTCTCGATACCATTTGCGATGCGCCGTATCCCTTCCTCGATCAGCGGCGCTTCGATTGAAAAAGATAACCTCAAGTAACCTTCACCCTCCGAGCCGAATGCGGAGCCGGGCACTGTGATTACCCGCTCGCCGAGTAACGACATTGCCGTTTCCATCGACGGCCCGTGTCGCGACACGTCGAGCATGATGTAGTACGCGCCTTCACCTTGCACGTAAGGAAGATGCAGCTCGCGGTCGATTGCACGCGCCATCACTTCGCCTCGGCGATTCAACTCGTCGCGCATCGCGGCGGTTTCGCGGCGGCCTTCGCCGGTGAATGCCGCAAGCGCGGCCTTTTGCGTCACCGCCGACGTGCAGGTTGAAATGTATTGGCGCATCACGGTCGCGTGGCGAATCACTTCTTCCGGTCCTACGGCCCAGCCCAGCCGCCAGCCGGTCATGCTCATCATCTTTGAGAGACCTGAAACGATAATCGTCTTGTCGTAAAACTCTGAGATAGTCGCAGGACGCTCGTCAACATAGAGATCGCGATAGATCTCATCAGCAAGCAGGTACACGTTGGATCGAGAGAGCCGGCCGGCTATGAATCGCAGATCATCACGCGAGATCACCCGGCTGGTCGGATTCGAGGGCGAGTTGATGACTACCAGCTTAGTCTTGTCGGTTACCGCTCTATCGAATCTCTCGCGATCAAACACGAACCCGCCGGCCGCCGGAGTCGCGTAGTAGCGCACATCGGCGCCTGCTATCTGGGCGATCGCAGGATAAGCGACGTAACCAGGATCGGGCAGAAGCGCCTCATCGCCCGGACCGAGAATCGTCATCATCACCGCGAACAACGCTTCTTCAGCGCCGGTGGTGACGCAGACGGACTCAGCAGTGTACGGCGAAGGCAGTCCGTCGCTGTGATACTCGGCGATTTTCTCGCGGAGCGGCTGAATACCCGCGTTCGTGGTGTAGCCGATTCGTTCTTCCTGTATGACGCGGATAGCTTCGCGGCGGACTACTTCAGGCGTAGGAAAGTCTGGCTCGCCCAGACCGAGGTTGATCGAGCCTGGCGGCGCGCTGTCGTAGAGCACTCGCGTCGCGCTCTTGCGAATGTGTTGAAGTCTCTCCGCTGGTGTGAACATACGCCAGAGTCAACGGTCTGAAGCTAGATTCAAATAGAAGGAACACAGGGCAGGATCACAGGTCAGGAAGGGTGGCTTGCCCCCGCTCTCAGACACTGGAGTTGATCTGATCAAGAGCGGGGGTAAGCCACCCTTCCTGACCTGTGATCCTGCTGATGCGCGCGTCCTTATCGCAATTCCCTCGTTCATCTATCGCAAATAATCCTCGAGCCTCACCGACGCATCAGTCTTCTCATCCCGGTACTTCACAATGATCGGCATGTAGATCGAAAGCCCAAGCTC
>JBGQGO010000809.1:0-2492 GCA_041497455.1 Blastocatellia bacterium
CCATCAATGGCAAGGACATCGATCTCAACGAAGCCGAGATGAAGCGCGAGCGCGGACGCCTGGGGAGGGAATACGTTGTAACGTACCGCCCAAACCTCGAGTCGAATGAATCGATAGTCACGGGGAAGTTTTGGGACGAGTCGCCTTCTTCGGAGCCTGAGGTATCCATTGAAGAGAGCTTGCGCGGTCTCTCCGGGCTTGATGTCGGCGGTGAGATCGCATTCGACGTTCAGGGCCGCAAGCTAACAGCCCGCGTGACGAGCGTTCGGCACGTAGACTGGCGGAACTCGCGGACGGGCTTCATGATTCTGTTTCGTCCGGGAACGCTTGAAAGCGCGCCTCAAATGATAGTCGGCGCGCTGAACGGTCCAACCGGTGAAGTCGAGCGGTCGCGATTTCAGCGGGCGCTGGTCGACAAGTTCCCAAACGTCTCAGTCATCGATGTCGCGGACGTCGCACGCGCCATCGAGCGAATCATCAACAACATCACCTTGGCGGTGTCGTTCGTCGCGAGCTTCGTTCTGCTGACTGGCGCGTTGATTCTGATCGGCTCGCTGGCGATGACGAAGTTCCAGCGGATTTATGAAGTTGCCGTTCTGAAGACACTCGGCGCAAAGCGAAAGGTGTTGTTGAAGATTCTACTGGCGGAGTATGGGCTGATTGGCCTGGTCGCGGGCGTCATCGGGTCGCTTGCTGCGGTAGGCCTGTCTTATGCGACGTCGCGGTGGGTGTTCGAGATTCCGTGGAGCTTCACACCGGTAGTGAATCTTGGAGGCGTAGGGGCGACGATCATCCTGGTGACCGTTGTTGGAACGCTGGCTACGGTTGACGTGCTGGCCCGCAAGCCGCTTGCGACGTTGCGTGCCCAGTGAAACTGTTGGCTAATACTTGTAAGGGCGGCCCTCTGTGGCCGCCCCTCTTCCCGATTGCTGCGATAAGAGGGGCGGCCGCAGGGGGCCCACCCTTACAGGTTTAAAACACTGGAACGGATTTCTAGAACCCGCCCATTCCGCCGCCGCCCGGCATTTGCGGAGCTTCCCTCTCCTGTTCCGGAACCTCCGAGATCAAGGCTTCGGTGGTGAGCAGCAGACCGGCAATCGAAGCGGCGTTCTGCAATGCGTAGCGCGTGACCTTGGTCGGATCGACCACTCCCATCGCCAGCATATCGCCGTACTCTTCGGTCTCGGCGTTGAAGCCGTAGTTTGCCGACTTGTTGCTTCTGACCTTGTCGACAACTACCGCGCCTTCATGACCGGCGTTCGCGACGATCTGGCGAAGCGGCTCCTCGAGCGCGCGCTTGACGATGCCGACGCCGATGTTCTCGTCTTCGTTGTCGAGCTTGAAGCTCTCGAGCGCCTTCTGCGCACGAACGAAAGCAACGCCGCCGCCTGGGACGATGCCCTCTTCAACGGCCGCCTTGGTCGCGTGCATAGCGTCTTCGACGCGAGCCTTTTTCTCCTTCAACTCGGTCTCGGTAGCCGCGCCCACTTTGATCACAGCCACGCCGCCCACGAGCTTAGCAAGCCGCTCTTGCAGTTTCTCGCGATCGTAGTCGGAAGTGGTGTCTTCGATCTGAGTGCGGATTTGCTTGACGCGGCCTTCGATCTCGGACGACTTGCCACCGCCTTCGACGATCGTCGTGTTGTCTTTGTCGACCACGATCTTCTTCGCTCGGCCGAGGTCGGCGAGTTGAATGCTCTCGAGCTTGATGCCGAGGTCTTCAGTGATGGCCTTGCCCCCAGTGAGAATCGCGATGTCCTGAAGCATCGCTTTGCGGCGGTCGCCGAATCCCGGCGCCTTCACGGCACACACCTGCAAGGTTCCGCGCAACCGATTCACCACCAGCGTCGCCAGCGCTTCGCCTTCAACGTCTTCAGCGATGATCAGCAGCGGCTTGCCGCCACGCGCAACCTGCTCGAGGAGCGGAAGCAGATCCTTCATAGACGAGATCTTCTTCTCGTGAATGAGGACCACGGCATCTTCGATGATGGCTTCCATTCGATCAGGATCGGTTACGAAGTAGGGTGAGAGATACCCGCGGTCGAACTGCATGCCTTCGACGACCTCGAGAGCCGTCTCCAGCGTCCTGGACTCCTCAACAGTGATGACGCCGTCTTGTCCGACTTTGCCCATCGCATCGGCAATTAGATTGCCGATCGTCGCGTCGCCGTTAGCCGAGATGGTCCCGACCTGGGCAATCGCTTCGTTGTCCTTCACCTTTTTGGACAAGCGTTGAATCTCTTCGACGGCTTTCTCGACGGCCTTGTCGATGCCGCGCTTCAGGGCCATCGGGCTCGCTCCGGCTGCTACGGTCTTCACGCCTTCGCGGAAGATTGCCTGAGCCAGAACCGTGGCGGTTGTGGTTCCGTCGCCTGCGATGTCAGAGGTCTTCGACGCGACCTCGCGCACCATCTGCGCGCCGGTGTTCTCCAATTTGTCTTCCAACTCGATTGCCTTAGCGACTGTGACGCCGTCCTTGGTGATGGTGGGAG
>JBGQGO010000810.1:0-2490 GCA_041497455.1 Blastocatellia bacterium
CCACGGGCTGTTGATCGCTGATGCCGTCATCGCTGCGACGGCACTCGTATTGGATACAGCCTTAGTATCGAAGAACCAGCGCGATTATCGATTCATTGCCGGTTTGAACCTGCTTAGTTATCCGAATCCATTTCCTTCGTCTTGATTTTAGGGTGAGCAATGGAAAACGTCATCGTCGTCGAGAACCTCCAAAAAGTTTACAAGCCCAAGAGCCGCAAACAGACTCTCGAGGTGAAAGCCGTCGACGGCATCTCGTTCGAGATCGAGCGAGGCGAGTTCTTCGGATTGCTCGGACCCAACGGCGCCGGTAAGACGACTACGATCGGCATTCTAACCACGCGAGTTATTCCGACCGGAGGCCGGGCGTTGGTTGACGGCATCGACGTCCGTCGCGACCCCGTTGCGGTCAAGCGCCGCATAGGCGTCTGCCCTCAAGTGAACAATCTCGATCGCAGCCTGACCGGACGCGAGAACCTTGTGTTTCACGCCGAGTACTTCGGCATCCCGAAGCGGGTCCGTGAGCAGCGTGCGCAAGAATTATTGGAGCGCTTTCAATTGGCGGAACGCGCCGACGAGAAGCCCACGGTTTATTCAGGCGGCATGGCTCAGCGCCTAAAGATCGCCCGCGCGCTGATGCACGATCCGGCGATTCTCTTTCTCGACGAACCGACCACGGGTCTCGACCCGCAAGCTCGCCGCGCGATTTGGGACTTGTTGAGAGAGTTGAACGCCAAAGGTCAGACAATCTTTCTAACGACCCACTACATGGATGAGGCGGACCAGCTTTGCCAGCGGATCGCGATCATGGACAAAGGGAAGGTTCTCGAAATGGGCACGCCGTCGAAGCTCAAAGCTGGAGTGCCGGGCGGCTATTTGATCGAGCTGCAGGTTCAAAGCGCGGACGGCACGATCGACTCTCTCGCGTCGGCGCTGCCCGCGCTTGCGGGCGTAGTCGAGGTTAAGGTGCAGAACAATCTGATCCGAATCTATGCGGACAAGGCCGGGGGTTTGCTCGCCAACGCAATGCGCGTCGCCGTCGAGCAAGGTGTGACGGTCACCGACGCTCACGTCTCCGAGCCTAGTCTCGAAAATCTGTTCTTACACTTGACCGGTAGAAGTCTGAGGGACTGAAGATATGGCAACAATGCTAGCGCTGTTGCATCGCGATATGCGGGTCGCTCGCCGCGAGTTGAAGTTCTTTTTTCTGCGGGTTGGAATTCAGCCGATACTTTTCACGTTCATCTTCGGTTACGTAATGCCGCACCTGGGCATCGTGCGAGGCGGCTACGCCAACGCGCTTCTGCCGGGCATACTCGCGTTGAGCATGACGCTTTCGGGCATGCAGTCGGTAGCGCTCCCGCTGGTCGTCGAATTCGGATGGACGAAAGAAATCGAAGACCGGCTGTTGGCGCCGATCAGCATCACGGGAGTCGCTGTCGAGAAGATAATCGTCGGTATTATTCAAGCTGTTATCGCCGGGCTGTTCGTCCTGCCGCTGGCCTGGTTGATGATGCGTACGCACCTGAGCCTGCAGCCCGAAAACCTTCTTCTGCTGATTGCGGTCGCGCTCATAACGGGCTGGCTGTTCGCGGCGCTCGGCCTGGTGATGGGCACGATCGTTGAGCCACAGCAGATCGGGCTGATGTTCACCGTATTGCTGGGACCGATGATCTTCTTCGGGTGCGCTTACTACCCTTGGGCGGACCTGCAAGTGCTTCCCTGGTTTCAAAAACTCGTGCTGATCAATCCGCTAGTCTACGCGAGCGAAGGCTTCCGCGCGGCATTGACTCCTCAGTTGGCACACATGCCGTTGTGGTTGATCTTCGGAGGGCTGGTGGGTTATTGTGCGCTGTTCACCTATCTCGGGTTGCGCCAGTTTGAACGCCGCTCGTTGGATTGACGTTGACCCCCTTTTGGACTGCGGCGCGGTCTATGCGTTCGCGCCGCTTTCCCTTTTGTCACGAATCAATCAGCCAAAGCGGCTCGAACGCACTGAACGCGCCCCCTGGACCACGTCCGCTGGACCAGGTTGACTTGAGACTTGCGTCCGGCAAACTTCAGTTTGTCGATGGCAGTTTCTGGTTTGTAGTTTCTGGTTTCTGGTTCAGTGCTTTGACAAGTTTCTCGCCGAAGCCCCGCGTGTGCGATCTGTGGGTGTGCCCCCCGCATTGGGGGCAGAGCATACCAGCCAAGGACCCCTCTTTTCCCTTTGTTGCCAAGCAAGAAAACGCCCCGGCGCTTGGTTATCGCCGAGGCGCTTCTAAACTAAAACCTGATCGCCAAAACTCTGAGGATCCC
Source organism: Blastocatellia bacterium (assembly GCA_041497455.1). GTDB lineage: Bacteria > Acidobacteriota > Blastocatellia > UBA7656 > UBA7656 > Onstottus_A. The sequence continues at coordinate 2,299 of JBGQGO010000810.1, forward strand.
TGTTCTCTATTTTATCGCACTGGCCGCGGGAGCCTCATCACCGCTGCCCACCGCGACACCAATGGCGACCGCCGCTCCAATCCCGATGAGTGCCAGCAAGCCGGCCAAGCCGGCTCCGACAAACGGACCAGCACCGACCTTGCGGCCCTCGCACTCAACCTTTACATCGATGCCACCAGTGGAAGACGCGTC
>JBGQGO010000811.1:0-2480 GCA_041497455.1 Blastocatellia bacterium
AAGCAGAAGAAGTCCACCCTCCCCGTATTGATGATTTTTTCCAACAGCTCCACGTTGCGATTGCCGCAGCCGAGGATGATCGGCACATCCACGTCGATAGCTTCAGCATAGCGGCGGTAGAAAGACTGGTCTTTCGGGTCGCTGATCTCCATCCTCAGCGGATCGCCCGGCCTCTCCCCGCCGCTGACATCGATGGCGTCCACTCCGGCTCGAACGATCTCGCGCACGAGAGCCGGAAAAGAGTGAATGTCGGTCTCGCCCGGCGTCCCATTATCCGTGGGGCCATCGTCACAGTTGAGCTTGATACTGATGGGGAAGTCCCGGCCTACGCGCTGGCGCATCTGATTGACCACTTCGGCGACGATGCGGACCCGGTTCTTGAGTGAGCCACCATAACGGTCGGTTCGTCTGTTGGTAAAAGGCGAGAGAAAAGTATTGATCAAGTAATGATGCGCCCCGTGGATTTCAACGGCGTCGAACCCCGCTTCTTTCAATCGGCGCGCGGCTTGCCCCATGTCTTCGCAGAAGCGTTCGATCTCGGCTTCGGTCATCACGTGGCCTTCTTTTTCACCTTTCCAGTTGATTCCCGAAGGGCAAATCCGCTCCGGCCACGTAGCGCCGGTTGGGCTGGTCAAAGGTGCTCGGTCAACTTTTCCATTGCGCCGGCCGGACACCGAAGTGCCGTCGTGCCCGATTTCGGCGGCTATCTTACAATCATTGCCAACCTTATGAACGGCATCAGCCAGTTTCTTGAGCCCGGGAATAAACCGGTCTTCGTAGGCGCACACGTGGGTGCCCTTCTTGCCATACAACATCACCGCCATATACCCGGTGATAGTCAGACTCACGCCGCCTTCAGCATAAGCCCGATGAATACGGATCATGTCGTCGTTGACTTCACCGGTAGGGGCGCCGCCGCCTTCATACGCCGCCGAGCGGACAATCCGGTTTTTCAGCTTTAGCTTCCCGATGCGCCCCGGAGAAAATATCTTGTAACGAGAGCGATCAGCGGTTCGAGTTTCGGCTTGGGCCTGGTCAACGATCGATCCAGCCCCTAAGCCGGCAGCAGTTGCACCAACCGAGCCGGCTGCCAACAGCTCGATGAATTCTCGTCGTGTTGCCTTTTGCGTTTTGTCTTTATCACTCATTTCGACTCCCTCCAGTTGATGAAAGTCATACTTAAACTCATACCATCTCTCGATCTGCGGACTTGTGCATCCTTATATCCGCTTCGACACGCCCTGTATGCAATAATCGGTTCGCATCATTTTTCTGATTGGAGTGGCCACTTCTCCGGCTGCCAGCCGTCAGTACAAAAGATCATGGTCAACACGTCGGTGCGTGAGGCGTTCGGCACCCTGACGGTCGTGGTCGATTGCGGAGCTGAAATGGCAGCGTCTGCTTAACGCTCGACGATGATGGCGAGGTTGTGACGCAGAGCCCAGGCTGTACTGAATGCTTGAAGCGGGAGTAAACGTTCCCCCTTGAGCGGGTCGAGGACACTTACTTCATATTGACTAACGGCACAGACGACCAGTGTATGAATGGCTTCGGTGCCTTCAATCGGGGTGAGATCAACGAAAACGATAGGATGCTGACCTTCAGTAACGACTGTCCGCAGCTCTTCGAGCGTCAGAGTGTGCTTGGCGGTTCCAGCGAATCCGAACTGTCGCGCGGCATCTACCGCCTTCAAAGCATCAGTACCATACGGCGTGCAATCGCATCGCTCGCGCAGCTCATCTTCCGCGATGTCAACGCCGAAACTGCCAAAGACCATTCGCAGGCAGGCCGACACGCACGAGTAGCGAGTTTCCTGCTTATGGAACGGGGGCTTCGATAGCATCGCGATTGTTTTCGTACAGGCTACGAGCGGCGGTTTTCATCTCGTCCAGCGGAGTGTATGAGACGATTTCCTCCGAGGTGGCGCTCACTAGAATCTCGCCGGTCTGACCCACGGGGCCAATGATGGGATAAGCGAGCAGTACCGGCACCCGCCACACATTGGCGGCGGCATCAAGCGTCGGACTGCTTGCTAGAAAGCGATCCGGCAGATGATCGCTCAAAAAGAGATTGGCCGCCGCTTGGGCTTCCAGCGCAGTGATCGTCGCAACCAGGTTGGTGGCCATAACGCGTTTATCATAGCACCGTTCGTCAGCGACTGTGAACTTAGGAGTCGGTAGTGGGGTATTAATGTGTTGCTGGAGCATCGTTGCTCCCGATCAAGCGCTTTTGATAAGCTCTCGCCGCCACGCAGTCTCCCGATGGCTCTTACGCATAAAGAGGACAACCGCTATGGCACACTATGAGAAGCCAGACCCAGCCGCTGATGACTTGACCCCGACCGTGGGGGCGGCCACCGATATCGCTCCTCTCGGTCATCTCGCGACCAAGCCGGCGCATGAGCTGACTGCCGACGAAGACAGCGATCCGGTCGAGTGGCGACGGGTTACTCAGATGCCGGAATTCAAAAACATGCTGAA
>JBGQGO010000812.1:0-2478 GCA_041497455.1 Blastocatellia bacterium
GCAGCTTCTGTATCGATTCGGTCATCCCGTATCAGCCGCTGGACACCGGCGTGATCAAGGAGGATTTGCGATTCCTTCTGCAGAAGTTCAAGCGGCCGCTTGTTGGCTGGCACGATCCGAACTTCGGCGTCCGGTTCAACGACATTATGGATGCGATCGAAGAGGCAGTGCCGCCCGACAGCATCGACTTCATCGCCGAAAGCAGTCTGTCACTGCTGTCGGAGTCTCACCTGAAGCGTCTCAAGCAAAATGGATTCAAAGCGCTTCTGCCCGGCATCGAGTCGTGGTACGACCTCGGCGACAAATCAAAGACCGGCAAGACGAAGGGGATGGAAAAAGTCAGGCAGGTCGCCGATCACGTCAACATGATCTTGAGGTACATGCCTTATATACAAACCAACTTTGTCCTGGGACTCGACGTGGACGAAGGAGCCGAACCATTCGAGCTGACAAAACGATTTGTGGATCTTTCGCCTGGAGCATTCCCCGGCTACTCGTTGCTGTCGGCGTTTGGACAGGCTGCGCCGCTCAACCTGGAGTACCAGCGCGCGAACCGGGTTCTGCCGTTTCCGTTTCAGTTCCTGAACAACAACCAGGCGATGAACGTGAAGCCGAAGAACTACTCCTGGCCCGAGTTCTACGGTCACGTGATCGATCTGGTCAAGTACACGTATTCGTGGTCCGCGATTCTCAAGCGAGTCAAATCGAACAAGACTATGATCCCTCGTTGGATGAACGTGGTGCGAGCCGTATCGTCGGAAGGTTTTGGGAGGATCAAGTACCATGGCGAAGTGCGGCGCCGGCTCGACACCGACCGGCCGTTCCGGCGTTACTTCGAACAGGAGACGACCAAGCTTCCACAGTTTTATGTGGACCTTGCGCGAAGAGATATGGGGCCGCTGTGGGAGTGGCTGCCGGAGGGCGCGATGGATCATGATCCCAACGCTTATCTCAAGTCAGCGATGACGGCTCAGTAGATTTATTTCACTTTTCTTTTGCTCTCGCCGGTAAGCCCTAACACACGCAGAAGTCTGCTTTAGGAAGAAAGCTGAGGCGGCATTATCGACACTGAGGTGGTTATTGGAGCCGGTTATGTTTGACAAAGCACTCGCTACTCTATAGAGTGCTCGCGAACCGAGCATAGCTCACTCTCTTCTTCAGCTTCTCTGGAATCATCCAGTCCATCTGAATCCAACGGCTTACTCACAAAATAGCTTTGATGTTTACACCCAATGCGGCGATGAAACTGAAGGCGAATACAGCACCGGGGACCTGTCAAGGCTTGAGGTAGATAACGCTCTTTGATTTTGAGAGGGTGGATCTGTCTGCCCCCTCGACACACACCTGCTCTCCAGCAACTAACGGAGATGCGCTCGGGTCGAATGTGGCCCGGACGGTCAAACCGCTTGAAGAGCAGATAATCGTTCACTCGTTAGAGGCCTCGCCCGAAATTTCGGGGCGCCGGCAGTATCCGCCCGCAACCGTTCCTGCGAACCGCTCGGCCTGCTTCCAACCTTAACCAAAAAAGGAAATCACTACTATGTCAGCAAAATTGTTTGTGGGTAATCTTTCGTACGAGACTACCAGCGATGAGATTCGAGACCTCTTCAGCGAGGTCGGCGCGGTGGAATCGTGCCAGGTGATAACAGACCGGGATACGGGTCGCTCGAAGGGCTTTGGCTTCGTCGAGATGAATTCGAAGACGGATGCTAGCGCAGCCAAGGCGAAATTCGACGGGCAAGAAATGCACGGGCGCGCGCTCAAAGTCGATGAGGCTAAACCGAAGACCGACAGCCGCAACAATGGCGGCGGCGGCTACGGCGGCTCCCGGTACTAGCTGTTGCTGCCAACGGTCCGAGACTTTTTCGGTACGTTGATCGGCAAGAACTTGCTAAGAAGAGAGCGTGACCCGCTCTCTTCTTAGCCTCAATCAACGGTGGCCGCGAATGGTCTGGATTTGACGGACAACTCGCCACCGCAGAAGGGCAGTAATGAAGGTGCGTTTGATCAAGCCGGATGCTTCGATCCGCAGGGAGAAAGCTAAACGGCAGCCAGTTGAAGTCCCAATCATCGAGACCATCCGGTCGTGGGTCCGCGAGTTTCAATCGAGCAAAGCTAATCGCGCCCGTTTGGACTTCGAGCGAATAAGCACCCCGGGTAAGACCTAGCGGCGTAACTCCTGCCGACATGCTTCGCGTTCTAATCGCCGCCACGGTAAACGGCCTCGTCAAGACTGGGGGCCTGCGTCGTTGCTTCGGGCAGCTCTCGGGACTTGCTCCTGCTGCTGCTTAGGCCCTCTCTCACGAGCTTAAATATCGTGCGCCGATTCTGAAAAATAATCTTCAGCCATGCCCGCTTGCCCAACTGCGGAAAGTAGATTCCGCGAAAGCATAGACGCGCAATCAGGATGTTTATGCGATAGCCGAGCCCCTTGTCGCGAATCGACTCCACGGCTTGCGCGATGGCTTCGGGGCTGTA
>JBGQGO010000813.1:0-2471 GCA_041497455.1 Blastocatellia bacterium
AAGAGCACTTCGTACCAGGACATAACCCACTACAACAACTTCTACGAGTTCTCGACCGACAAGCTCGAGGTGGCGAACAAGGCCAAGCGATTCGTGACTCGTCCGTGGACCGTAGCCGTTGAGGGCCTCGTTCAAAAGCCTCGCGTTTTTGACATCGACGACCTGTTGAAGATCAGCCCGCCCGAAGAGCGCATCTATCGCCATCGCTGCGTCGAAAGGTGGTCGATGGTGATTCCCTGGGTGGGCTTTCCGCTAGCGAAGCTCCTCGATCAAGTGCAACCGCTGTCTCAAGCGAAGTACGTCGCGTTTGAATCGCTCGCCGATCCGAAGCAGATGCCAGGGCTCAGCTCGGACGTTCTCGATTGGCCGTACATCGAGGGCTTGCGATTGGATGAAGCGATGCACCCGCTGACGGTTCTCGCGAGCGGGCTGTACGGCGAGACGTTGCCGCCTCAAAACGGCGCCCCGCTCAAACTGGTTGTGCCGTGGAAGTATGGCTTCAAGGGACTCAAATCGATCGTGAGAATCAAGCTCGTTGAAGATGAACCGCCGACAGCCTGGAACATCGCGGGCCCGAGCGAGTACGGCTTCTACTCGAACGTGAACCCGAACCGCGACCACCCACGCTGGAGCCAGAAGACCGAGCGGCGAATCGGCGAGTTCGGCTTGAGGGACACCCGGATGTTCAACGGCTATGGGGATCAGGTCGCGCAGCTTTACAGCGGGATGGATTTGATTAAGTACTTCTGAGGGTTCGTAGTTCGGCCTTTAGGCGGAAGTTCGTACGTACGTAGACTATCGATTCACCTACGAACTTCCGCCTAAAGGCCGAACTACGAACAGGAGAAATGAAAGACACACGGTTCGCACAACTCGCGATCTTTATCAACAGCGCGGTGCCGCTCACGCTGCTTGGCTGGGATTGGTATCATCACCGGCTCGGCGCAAACCCAACGGAGTTCGCGACTCGGACGACCGGCGCGCTGACGTTGCTGTTCTTGATCCTCTCGCTAGCGGTTACGCCGCTCCGCAAAGCGCTCGGGCTACCGTGGATGATCAAGTTCAGACGCTTGCTCGGACTGTACGGGTTCTTCTACGGCTGCGTTCACCTGCTGACCTATATCTGGTTCGACAAGTTTTTCGGCTTCGGGCTCATCGGCGAAGACATCGTCAAGCGGCCGTTCATCACCGTCGGCATGGCGAGCTTCGTGATGCTGGTTCCGCTCGCGTTGACTTCAACTCAGAAGAGCATCAAGCGGCTTGGCGGGAAGCGATGGAACCGGCTTCACTGGCTGGCATACGTCTCGGCAGTCGGCGGAGTGATTCACTACTACATGCTTGTGAAGGCGGATACTCGAGAGCCGATTATGTTTGGAGTGGCAGCCGCCGCGGTTTTGGTTTACCGGATTGTGAACAGGTTCTTTCCCAGCTTGACTCAGCGAACTCCCTCGCGAGCGCAGCGCTAGCCAGTGCCGCGACCGGCGCTCCTTTCTTATCTGACTCTTTTTCTCTTAACGCTCTTAGTCCATTTACCGTTGATTAACCTACTGGTCGTTATGACTAAGAGATCTCCGTTCGCGTCTTCAACAATCTTCTCCACCAGAATAGGTTTGTCCTTTGCGACCCGATACTTCTCCGCCTCGTGGTAGCAGCAGCCCGATTTTGAGAATGAAACTAGCTGTTTCTTCCTTTGGTCAACAAGAAACAGACCGAGAGCCCCTTCTGTCACTTGCGACATCCTTTTGTTCTCGATGAACTTCTGTGCGGTGCTGTTGTAGAGATAGACGTTGTAGGAGGGAGAGCCGTATCCTCCGCCTCTGCCGTTGCAGACAGCTAGATCTTCCTTACCATCGAAGTTGAAATCACGGAAGATGAAGCTGTTCTCATCATCGTAAGGCTTGTGCGGTTTCTTGTTCACCTTCGGATTGTATGCGACCTGGTCCCCATAAACTTCAACGCTTCGTAAATTCAACACCTGAAACGGAGTCTTCGCGCGCTTTCGGTAAAGGCTTATGCGCCCTGGCCCGTTGCAGATATTCGGCATGATGCGTTGCTCCGCTTCGTCACATTTCTCGAGTTCGACGGTTAGGTCATATTCTTTCGACGCGTTTTGAATTCTGAAGGTCTCTTGCCCTGGTACCATCTTAGCGGCCAGAAGCAACACTACTACATTTAGCAGAACTAATCTGATGAGATGTTCGCCAGCCTTAGAATTCATTCTGGGTCCCCCACCAACGGCAGCTTATCGATAACCCTCCGCCTGCAGCGCGAACAGCTCGGCATACAATCCGCCGCGCGCAACAAGCTCCTGGTGCGAGCCGTCTTCGATTACCATTCCGTTTTGAAGCACGATTATCCGATCCGCCATCCTCACAGTCGAGAAACGATGCGAGATGATCACCGCCATTCGTCCCGCTACCAACTGCGAAAAGCGAATGAAGACTTCGTACTCGGCGCGCGCATCGAGCGAT
>JBGQGO010000814.1:0-2466 GCA_041497455.1 Blastocatellia bacterium
CGAGCACTCTGCCAACAGGTTCGATTGCGCGGTTCCTCCACAAGCAAAAGCGCCGCCACGCATGCGACAGCTATTGAATGCGGAATAGGCGGCGCAGTCCAAATAACCTTCGCGACTCTGCGGCTTGGCGCGAGACTGTCATTACGCAAAAACGCTAAGCCGCAAAGACGCTAGGACGACGCTCGAATGCGTGGCCTGCGAGCGACGATCGAGATTGCTATCAACATAAACAGCGCGCCACTGGAATCCAGCAGCGAATCCCATATCGAGCCGCCTCGTTTCTGTGTGAAGCTCTGATGAAGCTCGTCCAGCAGCGCCCACGATGCCGCAAACAAGAACGAGTAAAGCGCCCACTTGAACCGCCATCGCACAAGATCGCCAGCGCGGAACGCCCTAAACAGTAGCGCGCCCAGTATTGCGTATTCGGTGAAGTGCGCGGACTTGCGAACGATGTAATTGAAGGTCAGGATTGCGTGTTTGCTCGCATGAGGCGAGAACCAGAGGAAGATTTTTTCGAGGACGCTGCGAGTGTTGTCGGCGGAGAATACATCGGTCGAGAAGTAATACATCACCGCGAACATCATCACGGCCGGGAACCAGTACCAGATTATGCGGACAGTGATCGGCGCTCTCGCGGCGTTTATGTTTTCAGCCATTACCCTTTGATACTAACAAAACATCTGACTTAGCGCCCAAGAAAACAAAAGGCAAGTCCGTAGTCAGTGGTCCGTAGTCCATAGCTCGGAGTCAGGTGTCAACTAAACTCCACACTACGGACTACGGACTAACGGACTTCGGAGGTCAGCCTTCAAGCGCACGCGCGCCCGATACCACCTCGATGATCTCGCGAGTGATCGAAGCCTGCCGCACGCGGTTCATATTCAAGGTGAGCGTTTCGATAACCTCGCCGGCGTTCTTCGAGGCCGAGTCCATCGCGGTCATTCGAGCGCCGTGCTCGCTGGCTATCGACTCCAACAGCGCGTAGAAAAGCTGGGTCTCGACGTACCGCGGGAGCAGCTCCCCGAATATCTGCGCGGGCGGCTGCTCATACAGATAGTCGGCCGAGACCTCGCCCTCGCCAGTCTGCCGTGTTTCAGCGGCCGGCTCCGCGTCCAGCGAGTCCGCTCCAATGGGCAGCAGTTGCCTGGTGGTGACGCGCTGCGAGAGCACTGATTTGAATTCGTTGTAGATCAGGAACACCTTGTCGATGGTCGAGTCTTCGGCTGTGAACATCTGCATCAGATCGCGCGCGATGGCGGCGGCGTCTTCGTGATCAACCGTTCGCGCGGTCACGTTGACGTATTCGCCGATAAGGTTGACCGGCCGGCGGCGAAAGAAATCGCGCCCCTTGCGGCCGATGGTAACGATCTCGACCTTCTTTCCCGAGTGCTCGCGCATGAACTGCTGGGCCGCTTTGATCAGGTTGGTGTTGAAGCCCCCGCACAGTCCCTTGTCCGCGGTCACCAGCGCAATCACCAAATGTTCATCCCCACGCGGGTCGAGCAGCGGGTGATGAAAATCGCCCGTGTGCTCAGCCAGGCGCCCCAGCACGCGCATCATCGTGTTGGCGTACGGGCGAGCAGCGACCACGCGGTCTTGCGCGCGGCGCAGCCTGGCCGCGGCGACCATCTTCATGGCCTTGGTGATCTTCTGCATGTTGCGGACCGAGCGAACTCGGCGGCGCAGATCCTGCAGGTTTGCCATAGAAATCCTGAAGAAAACTAAAACGCGCAAATCGCAAATAGAAAATCGCAAATCGCAAATAGAAAATTTTCTATTTGCGATTTGCGATTTGCGATTTGTTATTTTCAATCATCCTCTAACCCGAAACTCCTTACTAGGGCGTCAGTCTGCTGCGGAGGCGCTTGCTGCTTCCGATGTGAATCGCTGCTTGAACTCAGTTACCGCCGCGCGCATTTCTGCTTCGAGCTCCTCGTCGAGCTTCTTGCGATCACGGATCTTCTCGAGCAGGCTTCCGCGGGTGTTCTCGACGAAGGCTTGCAGTCCCTGCTCGAACTTTTTGAGGTCCGCGACTGCGACGTCGTCGACCAGCCCTTTGGTCGCGGTCCAGATGATCAACACCTGCTGCTCGACGGGCATCGGCGTAAACTGCGGCTGCTTGAGAATTTCAGTCAGCCGCTGCCCGCGATTGAGCTGGGCCTGTGTTGCTTTGTCGAGGTCCGATCCGAACTGCGCGAACGCGGCCAGATCGCGATACTGCGCAAGATCCAACCGCAGCGTGCCCGCCACCTGCTTCATCGCTTTCGTTTGAGCTGAACCGCCGACGCGGCTCACGGAGTTGCCGACGTTGATCGCCGGACGCACGCCCTGGTGAAACAAGTCGGTCTCCAGGAATATCTGTCCGTCAGTTATCGATATGACGTTTGTCGGAATGTAAGCCGATATGTCGCCGGCTTGAGTCTCGATCACCGGCAGCGCGGTCAAGCTTCCGCCGCCGAGTTGATC
>JBGQGO010000815.1:0-2458 GCA_041497455.1 Blastocatellia bacterium
ACGTTCAACGCGTACGCGGAACCTTTTCGGAAAGAGAGCGAATCGCATGAAGAGTAACCGATGAAGACCAGGACCATCAAAGTCGATTACCTCGCTCGAGTCGAAGGCGAAGGCTCGCTCTTCGTCAAGATCAAAGGCGGCAAGGTCGTCGATGTGAAGCTGAAGATCTTCGAGCCGCCGCGTTTATTCGAAGCGTTCCTGCGCGGCCGTCATTTCAGCGAAGCTCCCGATATCACCGCGCGCATCTGCGGCATTTGCCCCGTCGCTTATCAGATGAGCGCGGTGCACGCGATCGAAGATGCGTTCAACGTGAAGGTCGAAGGCCAACTGCGCGAGCTTCGAAGGCTGCTCTACTGCGGCGAGTGGATCGAGAGTCACGTGCTTCATATCGCAATGCTTCACGCGCCGGACTTTCTCGGGTATGAGGATGCGATACGGATGGCGAAGGATCATCCCGAAGTTGTGAAGACCGCGTTGAAGCTGAAGAAGACGGGCAACGCGATCGTGTCTTTGTTGGGCGGACGCGAGATTCATCCGATCAACGTTCGCGCCGGAGGGTTCTACAAGGTCCTGGCCAGGTCTGATTTCGATGAGCTGCGCGAGCAACTGAAGTGGGCGCGCGACGAAGCAGTTGAACTGGTCAAGTGGGTAGCGACGTTTCCCTTCCCCGACTTCGAGCAGGACTATGAGTTCGTTGCGCTGCGCCACCCGGGCGAGTATCCGTTCAACGAAGGCCGGCTGGTTTCGAGCCGTGGGCTCGACATCTCGGCCCGCGAGTATGACGACGACTTCATCGAGGAGCACGTCGAGCATTCGAATGCGCTGCACTCGATTCTAAAACAGCGCGGCGCCTACTTTGTTGGGCCAATGGCGAGATACAGTTTAAACTTTGATCGCCTCTCGCCGATCGCGCAGGAAGCCGCGAAGTCCGCAGGGCTCTCGGAGGTCTGCCGCAATCCGTTCAAGAGCATCATCGTTCGCAGCGTTGAGACTCTCTATGCGATCGACGAAGCGCTCCGCATCATCGGCCAGTACGAGCGGCCCGACAAGCCGGCGGTGGAAGTCGAAGCGCGCGCCGCGACCGGTTACGCTTGCACGGAAGCGCCGCGCGGCGTTCTCTATCATCGGTATCGCATTGGCGGAGACGGATTGATACTGGACGCGAAGATCGTTCCGCCGACCTCGCAGAATCAAAAGACGATCGAGAACGATTTGTGGCATTTCGTCCCGAAGCACATCGATCTGTCGAACGAGAAACTGACCTGGCAGTGCGAGCAAGCGGTGCGGAACTATGATCCGTGCATTTCGTGCGCAACGCATTTTCTCAAGCTGAACGTAGAGCGCGAGCCGTAGCATCAGTGCATGGAGTTCAGGCTTTAGCCTGGTCTTTTGATCGACGGAATCCATAAAGGAAAAACCAGGCTAAAGCCTGAACTCCATGCACTGCCCGGTACAAGTCATTCGTAGCTATGCCAACACAAAAGCACACAACTCTGGTGACAGGCGTCGGAAATGCGCATCGCGGCGATGACGCCGTAGGTCCGTTGGTCGCTGCGCGCTTGAAGCAGCACGCCGGCGACAAGTTCACCGTCATCGAGCAGGCTGGCGAGGGCTTAGCGCTGATGGAAGTCTGGGAAGGCGCGGACACCGTGATCATTCTGGATGCGGCGCTTTCAGGCGCGCCTGCGGGAGCAATCCACCGCATAGACGCAAGCACCGAATTGATGCCGAAGGATTTCTTCCGTTGCTCTACGCATGCCTTAGGCGTCGCCGAAGCAATTGAACTCGCGCGCGCTCTTTGTCAGCTTCCTCGACGAGTCATTGTCTACGGAATCGAAGGCGAGAGTTTCGAAGCAGGCGCGGGGCTGACGCCGGCAGTCGAAGAGGCGGCACGGGAGCTTGAGGCGCTGGTGCTACAGGATGTTGAAACTGCCGCGCACTCCGTCACACTCGCGGGCTGATTTGATCAGAGATCGGCGGCCGCTAGTGGGCTGATGAAAAATGGAATGCAACAGCTCGCACGTCGGATGCCGGTAACCCCGCCAACGCAGTTGGTGGTTCGTTCATACTCGGCGCTACACCAGCGTCGTACTACGGTTGCGGTGTTTCCTTCTCGCGCGCCTAAAGGTTAACAATGACACAAAGCACTATCGCCATCGGCGATTCTCTGGATCGCTTTAGAAACCTGAGGCATATGATTGGCAACACGCCTCTGGTCGGCGTCCACTTTACCTTCAGAGGCAAGCCACGCGTGATCTACGCGAAGGCCGAAAATGTCAACCTGACCGGCAGCATAAAGGACCGAATGGCCTTCTATATCTTGAAGAAGGCTTACCAGGAAGGGCAGATTCAGCCGGGAGACACGATCGTCGAAGCGACAAGCGGTAACACAGGAATCTCGTTCGCGGCAATCGGCCGCGCGTTGGGACATCCGGTCACGATCTTCATGCCGGATTGG
>JBGQGO010000816.1:0-2457 GCA_041497455.1 Blastocatellia bacterium
AGAATGTGGAAGTGAGAGATGATGCCAGAAAAAAGTTTCGAGTCATCGCTAGAAGAGCTCGAGCAGATCGTCCGCCAGCTCGAGGGGGGCGATCTGCCGCTCGATCGTTCTCTCGAGCTGTTTGAGCAAGGCGTGCGTCTTTCGCGCGAGTGCCAGAAGCGGCTCGACGAAGCGGAACGCAAAGTCGAGATCCTGCTTCGCGGCAACGACGGCGCTTACAAGCCCGCGCCGTTCGAAGAGCCGGAGGAAGAATGACGGCGCCAGAAACGATCACCCATTACCTGGCGAGGCGAGCCGCAGAAGTGAACGAATGGCTCGACCGGCTCGTGCCCTCCGAGACAACCCCGCCCGAGCAGCTTCATCGAGCGATGCGCTACAGCTTGCTCGCGGGCGGCAAACGACTTCGCCCGGCGCTGGTGCTCGCCGCCGGCGAAGCCTTCGGCGCAGACACGGACGACTTGATGCCGGCGGCTTGCGCGATTGAAATGATTCATACTTACTCGTTGATCCACGACGATCTGCCGGCGATGGACAACGACGACTTGCGCCGCGGACGGCCAACCTGCCACAAGGCTTTCGGCGAGGCTGTCGCGATACTTGCTGGCGATGCGCTGTTGACTCAAGCGTTTCGCGTGTTGGCTGCGGACGCTCCGAAGCGCGATGCTGAACGTCAGTTGCGCGTCATCCGCGAAGTCGCGACCGCCGCGGGCACCGTTGAGGCGTTGATCGGCGGTCAAATGGCTGACATCGAGAGTGAAGGCAAGAAGGTTGACGCGTCAAAGCTCGAATACATTCATCGCTCGAAGACCGGCGCGATGATCTCGGCATCTGTTGTCGTTGGCGGGACCGTGGCGGGTGCAAGCGAAGACCAGATCGAAAAGCTTCGCCGATATGGTCAGCGCATCGGCCTCGCATTCCAGATCGCGGACGATATTCTGGATGTGACCTCGACGAGTGAGCAGCTCGGCAAGACTCCCGGCAAGGATCAGGCGGCGAACAAAGCGACCTACCCCTCTATCCACGGAATAACCGCCTCGCAAGCACGAGCGCGCGAGCTTGTCGATGAGGCAATCGAGATCGTTTCGAGCCTCGGTCTGAATACTCACGTACTCGAAGAGATCGCTCGATTCATCATTGCAAGAAGCTCGTGAGGCCGCTATCGTTGTTAACGCCAGTTCAGGGCTAGCAATTTTTCAGGAGACCAAGGCTTATTATGAAGTTGCTCTCGCAAATCAACGATCCGGCGGACCTCAGACGCCTTCCGCAATCAAAGCTGCAACCGCTCGCTGACGAAATCCGCGAGTACATGATCGAAACACTATCAAAGATCGGCGGGCACACCGGCGCGAGCCTGGGCCCGGTCGAGCTGATTATTGCGCTCCACTACGCATTAGACACGCCTCGAGACAAACTGGTCATCGACATAGGTCATCAGGCTTACGCGCACAAAATTCTCACCGGACGCCGCGATCAGTTCCCCACCATTCGCCAATACAACGGGCTGAGCGGCTTTCTCCGCCGGGAGGAATCCGAATACGACGTGTTCAACGCGGCTCATGCGGGAACGTCGATCTCTTCGGCGCTGGGCATCGCGGCGGCGCGCGATCTGAAGAACGAAGACTTCAACGTGGTCGCCTTTATCGGCGACGCTGGGCTGACGGCGGGGATGGCGCTCGAAGGCATCAATCAAGTCGGGCACCTCAAAAAGCGAATGATAATCCTGCTGAACGACAACGAGATGTCGATATCGCCCAACGTCGGCGCGCTTTCCGGGTACCTCAACCGGATTCGCGGCGCGCGGCCCTATAACGAGTTCAAACACGAAGTAGAAGAGTGGCTGAAAGTCATTCCGGCCTTCGGCGAGTTGATGCTGTCGAGCGCGAAGGCGCTGAAGGACACCCTCGCGCGGGCCTTCATACCGGGCGCGCTTTGGGAAGAATTGGGGCTCAAGTATCTGGGTCCGATCAACGGCCACGACATCAACTCAATTCTCCAGACGCTGGAAGAAGCAAAGAGCGTAGACGGACCGGTGCTGATTCACGCGCTGACGGTGAAGGGCAAGGGCTACGAGCCGGCCGAGCGCGACAAAGCCGCATGGCACGGCACGTCGGCCTTCGAGATTGCGACCGGCAAGTTCATCAAGGAACCCGCGACGGCGCCGGCTTACACCGCCGTGTTCGCGCAGGCCACAATCGACTTGATGAAGGAAGACGAACGCATTGTAGCCATCACGGCCGCGATGCCCGACGGCACGGGCCTCAGCAAGGTGATGAAGGAGTTTCCTGATCGCACGTTCGACACCGCGATAGCCGAGCAACACGCGGTGACCTTCGCTGCCGGCATGGCTACGGAAGGCTTGAAGCCGATCGCGGCGATCTACTCGTCGTTCTTGCAGCGCGCCTTCGATCAGATATTCCACGACGTGGTGTTGATGGGACTCGACGTGACGTTCGCGCT
>JBGQGO010000817.1:0-2451 GCA_041497455.1 Blastocatellia bacterium
CCAGAACACATCCGGGGAAGCTGCTCGATCGCGCGCGAGCCGAGCTTCGATGCGGCGCTTCCCTTTCGGGCCCATCACTTCGTGACGGATGTACGGCGGGTTTCCGATGAGCGCGTCGAACTCGAGCGTCAGCGGCATTGATTCGTTCGCGCCGGGCTCGACATCAAAGAAGTCCGCGGCCGCAACGCAAGCTGCCGTGCGACGCGCAGCTTGTACGGCGGACGCCGAGCGTTCAACTCCGAAGACCTGATTAGATAAGACCGAGCCGCTTGAGCGATGCCGGGCCGAGAGCTGCTTCTTGAGCCTCAACGCTTCTTCAAGCAGCCTTCCATCTCCGCAGCTCGGGTCAAACACGAGATCGCCCGGCGAACGAACCGCGAACGCCGCCAGCAGTCTCGCCACTTCGTGAGGCGTGTAGTGCTGACCGTAACGATGCCGCTCGTCTCTCGCGTTTGCCATTGTGTTTCGAATGCGCGCCGCGGCAGAGAGAGCTTGTCGCCTCAACGGCCGGCCTCTACAATCTTCGTAGCCTTCGCCCGAGCGCGCGGGCTGAGCATACAACACACAACACGATGACGAAAGAGCGCATACTCGAACACCTCGCGCGGATGCCGTTCATCCCGCCGCCGAAGCTGAGGAACGCGCACGCGCAAACGCTTGCGGGCACGCTGATCCCGCGCCGCTTCAAAGCAGTCGTTGAAAACTCGGAGCCGCGTTACTTCGGCACTGCGCCCGGAGTGCGAGTGCTTGCGCATTGCTCCTGGCAGAAGGAGCGCGGTGAGCGGCCGACGCTTGTGATCCTGCACGGCATGGAAGGCTCTACGGAATCGCGTTACATGCTCGGCACCGCGGAAAAGGCTCTGGCAGCCGGTTTTAACGCGGTGCGAGTGAACACGCGCAACTGCGGCGGGACGGAGCATCTGACTTCGACTCTTTATCACGCGGGGTTGACAGACGATCTGCGGCAGATTATCGCGGAGCTTGCGGAGCGCGACGGTCTTGGCGAGCTTTACATCGCGGGCTTCTCGCTGGGCGGCAACGTTGTGCTTAAGCTCGCCGGCGAATACGGCAGCGCCGCGCCTCAGCAGTTGAAAGGCGTGATCGCCGTTTCACCGACCATCGACCTGAACGCCTCGGCCGATGCGATCGAGCTGCGGTCAAACATCATATACAACATGCGATTCGTCTGGAGCTTGAGGACGAGGATGCGGCGGAAGGCGCGCCTGTTCCCCGAGCGCTACGACGAGTCGAGGCTGCGAGGCGTGTGGTCGATTCGGAAGTTCGATGATGTTTACACCGCGCCGCATTCAGGCTTCGGCAATGTTGCGAACTATTATGCGCGAGCCAGCTCGCTTCAGTTCATCGGCCGAATCAAGGTTCCAACGCTGCTCGTTCACGCTCAGGATGACCCGTTCATACCGTTCGAGTCGTTCCGCCATCCGGACATCGAAGCTAACCCCAACGTCGTGCTGCTTGCGCCTGAGCAGGGCGGACATGTGGGATTCATCTCGGCGGACCGTGAAGGCGAAGACCGTTTCTGGGCGGAGGTAATGGCAGTTGAGTTTGTGAAGCAATTGAGTAGTTAGGTGCCTCACATTGATGCAACTTACAGAGGATACAGCACGAAAGATAAAAGCTCTTCGGTATGACCACAAGGCTGAAATCATCTATTGTCCCCTACCGTTGGGAAGCATCTACTTCTCTGACGAGCTGCCTGATGGCTTGCTTCCCGAAAGAGTAGGCGACTTTATTCAGGTGATGCGGGTATTAGGTATCCGTGTGAACCTCTGGAACGGGTTAGCCCTCTCTGAAGAAGATCGGGCGATTTGGGAGGAAGCCAGTATAAGGTTTTCAGATTGGCCTATCTTCAAGCGCCTCGAGCTAACATTAGAGCAACGAAAGGCTCACGAGGGTGTGCTTGAGGATGTCGAGGCAGCACTTGCTTCCCTGAACGATGCCACTGGAAATAATGAATAACTCAATGCTGAACTTCGCCATAAGCGTGGCTAGAGACGCGGGCCGGCTGCTTCGCGACCGGGTCGGGACCAGAATCGACATAGACCATAAAGGCTCGATCGACCTCGTCACCGACGTCGACCTCGCAAGCGAGAGGCTAATACGCGAGGCGATCTCGACCTACTACCCGCGTCATGAGATTCTTGCCGAAGAGGGGGGCCTCTCTGAAAGCGGCTCCGAGTACCGTTGGATCGTAGACCCGCTTGATGGAACGACCAACTACGCGCACGGTTATCCGATCTTCTGCGTTTCGATTGCGCTCGAATACCGAGGCGAGATCGTGCTTGGCGTGGTCTACGACCCGATGCGCGATGAACTGTTCACCGCTGAGCGTGGAGGCGGTGCGGCGCTCAACAACAGGCCGATTCACGTGTCGAAAATCGCCGAGTTGATGCAGGGACTGCTTTCGACCGGCTTCCCATACGACATAAAAAC
>JBGQGO010000818.1:0-2448 GCA_041497455.1 Blastocatellia bacterium
AACACCGCCGTGCTCAAGCCGTCGCCGCTCACGCCGTTGACCGCAACCGCGCTGGTTCGAGGTCTCGAAGAAGCAGGCGTGCCGGCCGGCGTCGTGAACCTTGTGCATGGCGACAGCGCGCCGGGCATCGAGTTGATCTCAAACGAAGCCGTGAAAGGCGTCTCTTTCACGGGCTCGACCAAAGTCGGAAAGATGATCGCTCGCGACGGCGGTGAACGGATGCTAAAGCTGCAGTTGGAGCTTGGAGGCAAGAACCCGCAGATCGTGCTGGACGACGCCGATCTCGATCTGGCGGTGAACGGCGTGGTCGCCGGCGGCTTTGGCTCGACCGGTCAGCGATGCACCGCGACGAGCCGCGCGATCGTGACCGAGAAAGTCTACGACGAATTCTTGAGCCGTCTTGTCGCGCGCGCGTCTTCGATTCGCATCGGGCCCGGCATAGAGGCGGGAGTCGAGATGGGTCCGCTGGTCGATTCGCGGGCGATGAACGGCGTAGCCCACTACGTCGGCGTCGGCGTGAATGAAGGCGGGAAGTTGTGTGCGGGTGGCGCGCCGGTGAAAGACGGCGGGCTCGATCGCGGTCACTTCTTCGCGCCCACGGTGATCGAAGCAAAGCAGGGCATGGAGATAACTCAGGAAGAGGTATTCGGACCGCTGGTGGCGGTGATTCGAGTTCGAGATTTGGAAGAGGGGATCAAGATCGCGAACTCGGTGCGCTACGGCCTGGCTTCGACGATCTTCACGCGCGACGTGTCGAAGGTGTTTCGTTTCGCCGAGCGCGCGCAAGCCGGGATCGTCCATGTGAATCGCCCGGGCGTGGGCGGGTTCTCGCACGTGCCGTTTGGCGGGATCAAGGACAGCGGGTACGGCGGGCGCGAGGTCGGCGACGAAGTGATGAGCTTCTACACTGAGACGAAAGTGGTTTACGTGAACTACAAGTAATCAATCGCTCGACTTCTGTGCAGTGAATTCGTCGCTGCCTGGCAACAAGCTTTCGAAGAGCGCCGGCCCTTGATCTTCTGCGCGAAGCAGTGAAGCAGGTGTGAAGCTACCAGACTTCCGCAAGATCGAGCGTGAAGCCCTTAAGCAGCTCGCCGCCAGAAATGCTTGCCGGATTTTCCAGGCATTCAACTTCCGTCTGCGGACGATAGACGTATACGTTCTTTTTGATTGGATCAATGAGCCAGCCAAGCTGCGCGCCGTTTGCGATGTACTCCAGCATTTTGTCCTGCAATGGCGAGAGAGAGTCAGATTGGGAACGCAACTCGATCACGAAATCCGGACACAGCGGCGGAAACCCTCTGCGTTGCTCAGCGGTCAGGGCGTTCCAACGCGACAGCTTCACCCAGGCCACGTCAGGAGACCGATTGGCGCCGTTGGGCAGCTTGAAAACAGTCGATGAGTCGAACCCTACGCCGGACCCGTCTGCTTTCGCCCAGCTACCAAAAAAAACGACCAAGTCGAAGTTTTGCCTGCCTGTGTCTCCTCCGGTTGGTGGCATGATGATGATGTCTCCATCGCTGGTGCGCTCGATGCGCAGGTCCTGATTAGCTTGACATAGTTCGTAGAAGTCGGCGTCGTTGAGCTTCTTGGACAGGGCGCCGAGGTGAAAGACGAACGGGACCTCAACCGCTGGCATTATTGAAGTGCTCATAGCTCGCTCCAGTTACATCTAGCATTATTTGAACGCAGTCGATTATAGCACTCACGCTGGTTCGCGAACACTTAGCTTGCAGTTCAGCTCTCGACTCTACCATCCGGCCAAAGGTCAATAACCTGAGGCGGATTCACGGGATCATACGCTTCGTTGCAGAGACAGGCGTTCACAAAGAGCGTCCCGCCCGTTTGTTTTTTTCCGTATGAGCCGTGGATGTGACCGAACACGTGCAGCTTCGGTTTGAGATCCTCTACCCGCTTCAGGAGTAACTTACATCCGGCGTTCTCGCCCTTGCCGAAAGGCAGATCGAGAATACCGAAGGGCGGCCCGTGGGTGATTAACACATCGGTGTCGTCAGGAATCAAGCTCCAGTAGTGCGCCAGCTCCGGCCCGTCTCGCGGCAGGTTGAACGCCCAGTCAAAGAACCACGGCTGATGAGGCGAGCCCCAAAACTTGACCCCCTCAATCTCGGTCCCGCTGTCTTCGAGGTAGACGATATTCTTGAGCACGCGGTGCGCGTCTTTGTAGCGCTCGAAGACCCAGTCGTGATTACCGGCGATCATCAGCACATGTTTGAAGCCGAGCGTGCCGCAGTAGGCGTCAAGCTCGCGAATCGCGTTGAGTTGAAAAGCGGCGTCGATGTCGGGATCGCCGGAGCGATTAGCAAGAATATCTCCGGCGAGAATCAACACGTCGCCTTGGGGAATACGAGCCTGGCTCAACCTGCCGTGACAATCTGAAGTGACTACTAGTCTCATCAGAACTCTGCTCGATTCGAATCTGAGTTCCTT
>JBGQGO010000819.1:0-2445 GCA_041497455.1 Blastocatellia bacterium
GATGCGGAGTTCGAAACCCTGCGTCGCCTCTGCGTCCTCGGCGTCCTCTGCGGTTGAAGGTGTCGCTCTATTTCGTTACGACCGTCATTTCGACTGGCCGAGTCTTATCCTCGACCGTCGGGTTGTAGTACTCGTACACACGCGAGACAAACGTCTTTGCGCGAACCGGGAACTTCGCTCGCAGCTTGTACGTGAACTCGATTCGCTGACGCGCGTTCAGCCCGTCGAAATACAGAATCACTTGCTTGGCGGTGATCGTGTACTTCTCGAGCTTGCCGCCGTTCTTGTTGCGAGACTCGTCGACAAGCGCCGCGAAGTCTTCGCCCGAAGGTTCGAAGCCCGGAGGAATTCCCAGGTCAACCATGATCATCTTGGCTTTTGCCGGAGTGTTGTTTGTCACTCGAGCCTTCGCGGTTGCGATCTCGTCTTGTGCGAGCCGCGTGCGGTCGTAGCTGACGTCGATCGTCAACGGATCGCGTGGGCCGGCGTCCACTCGCCGACCCCACGGCACGTAGTAGCGCCCAACGATCTGGTACTGCATGCTCCCCTTCCCTGAGAACGAGAGGCTCACGCGATGCGCGCCTTCGTGCGTGTACGCCTTCAGATCAACTATATGCAGCAGGTCGTTGTTGTCTTTGGTGATTTGGACACGGTCGACCGGCTTGCCGTCAATAGACACTTCAACGGTTCCGGCTGTGTCTGCGTTCGTCCCCTTTGTGAATGACAACAAGAACGCTTTGAGCGAGAGAATCGTCGCCTGCGTGCTCTGCCAGTTTCCGAACGCATCTTTCTTTTCGGTCAGGTAGTCGAGCGCCTTCTTCGCGAGCCCGCCCTTTTGCCCGCTCTTGAGCAAAGCCTGCGCGGCAAGCGCGGTCGTCTCGAGATCAGCCGAATCGTTGCGAGCCGAAGTCGGCGTCTCGCCTTCCTGTTTCCAAAAGGCAGTCTTCGGTCCTTCGGTCGCGCGAGCGGCAAGCGCGTTGATCGCGGCATCTGTCCACGCTTTGTCTTTGCCGTAGTCCGCCGCGAAGTTCGCAATCACCGCGAGCGTGTAGGCGTCTTCTTTCCCGGTGACGTGCGAGGTGACGTACTGCCTCGCCTTCTCGACCGCTTCGCCCTTGTAGCCGGTCGCCGCGAGCGCCCACCCGAGGTACGCGGTGATTCGAACGAGGTCGGTGTTGTAGCGATTCGTCGCGCCCTCATTGATAAAGTAAGTGTCCGGCTTGAAGCTTCCGTCCGCCTGTTGCTGCGAAGCCAGCCAGTTCTGCGTGCGGTCGATCAATCTCTGATCGACTTCGTGAACGCGCGACATGTCGGAGAACTCCATCAAGCCATAAGCGGTGAGAATCTTGTTCGCAGGCGCCTGGCCGAACCACGAGAAGCCGCCTCCCGGCACTTCAAACGTCACCAGCCGCTGATAGCCGAGCGAGATGAAGCCCTCGGCTCTCGCTTGAATTTCGGGCGTGATCTTCTTGCTCGCTTTCAGATAGTCCATCACAAGAATGTCCGGATAAGTCGCCGACGAAGTCTGCTCGAAGCATCCGCCCGGCATCTGCAGAATCGAGTCGAGCCCCTCGACAACTTGCGACAGCGCGCCGGGGTAGAGCTTGACGAAGATCTTGGACGCATCGGCTATCGCGCCGGCGGGAATCACGACGTCTTTGGTCACCGCTCCTTCGAGCCGTTCGTTGATCACGACGGCCTTTTCTTCGCCGTTGGGCCGAACGTTGACTGAACGAGCTATTGCGTCGCCCGGTTGATTAGCCGGAGCGTCCACGAGCCGCGCGGTCACTTGGAATTGCTGTTCGCCGATCTTCGAAGCTCTCACACGAAAAGACGCGGCGGTAACTTCTCCTGCTCCGACTTCCACCTGCTTGACTGCATTGTCTCCATCGAGCGCGAACCACGGGTCTTGTCTCAACTCGAGCGAGACTCGCTGCGGCTTCGGCAGATAGTTGTAAACAGCGACCGGCACCGACACGATGTCGCCTTCGGTGAGCGAGACCGGGAGATCGAGATCGACGAAGAAATCCTGGAACACGCGGATCGGAGTTGTCGATGAACCGAGCGCACCGCGCGTTGTCGACGCAAGCGATGTGATTCGCCAGGTCGTGATCGAATCGGCCATCGGAACGTGAATTGAGGCGCGGCCCTGGCCGTCGGTGATAAGCGAAGGATTCGTGTAGAGGGTTTCGGGGAAGAAGCTTCGCACCCGCGGCGCGCCGCCGGCCTCCTGCTTCTTATCTCGTTCATTGGCGGGTTCGGATGCGACGCCAGATTTTGGCTGGGCCATCGGCGGCGGAACCGCGCCGGCCGCCCGGTCGGCTAAGCCCGCAACGTCCTTTCTCATTTCAAGACGCTCCCGCCCCGCAATGCCTCCTGTGAAGTCGATTGCCTGTCCGAACTCGCCGCTGTAATTCAAATAAGCGGTCAAAGTAACAGGCGTGA
>JBGQGO010000820.1:0-2440 GCA_041497455.1 Blastocatellia bacterium
CAAAGCCGACATACGTTGTCAAGGTAATTTTTCCCTCTCTCGCGAATGATACTCAGAACACACTTTTTCGCGGCTCTAACCTTTGTTCCAAACTTTGGGGAGGGTGGATGATACCCTCCAGGCTCGTCGCCCTCACCATCGAATTCCGCTCCGGATGACAACACGCCACCGCGATGATATAACAGCACTGATTAGGTGATTGATCAAAAACCGATCACCTCTTCAAGCAGCAAAGCCCGGAACTCGCTCCGGCTCTTGGAAGGCGCAAAAGTAAGCGCCACCCATCGTGGCGCTCGGCGGGTCTCATTTCACGATCGAGACGAGCCTTATGCTTTCGATAAAGATAACCCTCGCCGCTCCCCTCGCCGCCTTAGCCGCGTTGTGTCTGACATCGGGGTTCGCCCTAACGCCAGCCTCGACTGCCAGCTCGAGCGTCACATTCACCAGGGATGTCGCCCCAATACTCTATGAACACTGCGCGATGTGTCACACGCCGAACGATCTCGCTCCGTTCTCCGTCCTGACATACAAAGACGTTCGACCCTGGGTGCGTTCAATACGCGAGAAGGTCATCACCCGAGAGATGCCTCCCTGGCATGCGGATCCGCGTTACGGCCACTTCAAGAACGATTCCCGCCTTACAAAGAAAGATATTGACACAATAGTGGCGTGGACAGATCAGGGGGCAAAAGAGGGCGACCCGAAAGACCTGCCCCAGATCCCCGCTTACATCGAAGGGTGGAGAATAGGCAAGCCGGATCAAGTGTTCTCCATGACTGAGGAGTACACTATCAAGCCCGATGATCCAGACAATGTCTATTAGGATGTACAACTGATTGATTACATGCCGCACATGCACCTGCGCGGCAAAGATATGAAGTACCAGCAATGATGGTAGCGCGGCGATTCGTAGTCATCGGTCGAGTTCAGGGCGTTGGCTTTCGCTATTTCGCGATTCGAGTTGCACGGCAAGCCGGAGTCGCCGGAACGGTTCGGAATCTTCCCGACGGAACAGTCGAGGCAATCGCGGAAGGCTCGCAGGCCGCGGTCACCGAGTTCCGCGCCGCGCTCGAACGCGGACCGTCATACGGTCACGTCAATCGAGTTGACGAGATAGAGATGCAACCCTCTGGACGTTACGCTGGATTCGAAGTTGTGTTTTGAAAACCTGAAACCGTAGGGTTCGTAGTTCGGCCTTCAGGCGGAAGTTTGTACAATGCGAACTTGAGCGCAAGCGACGACAAACTTCCGCCTGAAGGCCGAACTACGAACTCTCATTCATTGGAGAAACTTCGTGGACAATCTTAAAGAAATGATCCGAACCGTTCCCGATTTTCCAAAGCCGGGAATCCAATTCTACGACATCACCACTCTGCTTAAGAATGCCTATGGCTTGCGAACCACCATCGACCGGCTGGTCGAGTTCATAGACGATCCGAACATCGACACGGTGATCGGCATGGAAGCGCGCGGATTCATCTTCGCGCCCGCGCTCGCTTATCGTTTGAAGGCGGGCTTCGTGCCGGTGCGCAAGCCGCGAAAACTACCTGCCGCGACTGAGTCGATCACTTACGACCTCGAATACGGCACGGACACGCTCGAGATTCACAAGGACGCGATTGGTGAAGGGCATCGCGTCATAATCGCCGACGACCTGCTGGCTACCGGCGGCACGGCGCGCGCGGTTGTGGACCTGGTCGAAAGACTCGGCGGAGTAGTTGCGGGGCTGGCGTTCGTGGTCGAGTTGAGCTTCTTGAAAGGCCGCGACCGCTTTCCCGGCTACAAGATTTCGTCGCTGCTCAAATACGACGACTAGCGCGCGGCGACTTCCTTCCGCGCAAATTGATCCCACCTCTGCTCGGTGCTAGTATTTAGGATTCGCATGAGGGCCCAGTCGCTCACATGCGGGTCGCACGGCAAACGAGAGCACCGAACATGCCCGAAGAAGTCATCAGCATTCGAGGCGCACGAGTCCATAATCTCAAGAACATCAGCGTCGATATTCCCCTCGGCAAGCTCACGGTCATCACCGGCGTCAGCGGCTCAGGCAAATCGAGCCTCGCTTTCGACACCATCTACGCCGAAGGCCAGCGGCGCTATGTCGAGAGCCTGTCCGCATACGCGCGCCAGTTCCTCGAGCGCATGGACAAGCCCGACGTCGACGAGATCTTAGGCATCTGCCCGGCGATTTCCATCCGCCAAAAGAACGCGACTCGAAACCCTCGCTCGACGGTCGCTACCCAAACTGAGATCTATGATTACCTGCGGCTGTTGTTCGCGCGCATCGGCGAGACCTTCTGCTCGAACTGCGGCGAAAAAGTAAAACGCGACACGCCCGAATCAGCCGCCGACGAGGTGTTGAAGCTTCCAGAGGACACTCGGTTCTACGTCCTGTTCCCGGCGGCGGCTGGAATGGACGTAACAGAGGCCGGCTCGAACG
>JBGQGO010000821.1:0-2421 GCA_041497455.1 Blastocatellia bacterium
ACTGGGCGAAGAGTTGCGCCGGTGCGTTCCGCCTGCGCGATTTTTGTAAGCTCTCAGAATGCGAATCGCGAGTGGATTTACTCGCAGCAGCAGACGATCTCAGCCGAAGGTTATAGCGGAATATCTTTCAGCTCGCACTTCCCGCACACCGTGCGAACGACGGAGACCAAGGGGTGCACGGACTGTCACCTCTCGGAAAACAACGACAACAATGCCTACATGGCGATGGCCTTGATGCAAGGAACAAACTTCTACAACTTCATCGGGCGATTCATGTACGTCGCGCAGGGAGCGAAAGGCTTTGAGGCAGTAGTCGTAACCGAGCGCGATGAGCCACAGGCGGTCATCGGAAGCTCGTTGCACAAGCTGGCGTTCCCCGAAAACTACAAGAAGCATCTCGAGCACAAGAAAGAACTGACCGAGTTTTATGAGCATCCGGGGAATGACGTTGGCACCAACCTCACGCTCTTCAAAAAGGAGAAGACCGAGGTCTTGAGCCTGCAACATCGAGGCGAGTTCCTCTATGCGGCGACAGGTCCGGGCGGCCTGAGAGTCTATGACATCGCCAACATTGATCAGAAGGGTTTCTCGGAGCGAATCACGACGGCCCCGTTCTCGCCTCTAGGTCAGAAGCTTTACGTGAAAACCAAGTACGCGACGGCAGTCGCGTCGCCGGCCACGATAGCGGTTGATCCTACGCGCAAGCATTATCCGCAAAACGAAGAATGGGAAAACCGTGATGACAAGCAGGGGATAAACCTGATATATGCGTTTCTCTACGTCGCGGACAAGTACGAAGGATTGGTGCTTGTGCAAGTAGCCACGCTGCTCGACGGCAACCCGAGGAATAATTTCCTCAAGCGTGCGCTCACCTGGAACCCGAACGGGATTCTGAACGGAGCTAACAACATCACGGTAGCCGGCTCACACGCTTACATTACCTGCGACCGTGGGCTCGTCATCGTTGACATAAGCGATCCACTGAAACCGCGCGTAGCCGGGGAGTTCGGCGCGCCTTTCATAAAGAACCCGCGCGCCGTCCAGGTGCAATTCCGCTACGCGTTCGTAACCGATTCAGAAGGCCTGAAGGTCGTCGACGTAACGGATCCAAACCAGGCGCGGGCGGTGAGCGGCGCGGTGGTTCCGCTCTCGGACGCGCACAACCTCTACCTCGTGCGCACCTACGCATATGTGGCGGCGGGTAAGCAGGGGCTGGCGATCATCGACATCGAGAATCCTGAAAAGCCTCGCCTCGATCAGATTTTCAACGGCGAAGGTGAGATCAAGGACGCCCGCGACGTTAAGGTGGGAATGACCAACGTGAGTCTCTTTGCTTACATCGCCGACGGCGAGCACAAAGCCATTCACGTCGTCCAACTGACTTCGGCCGAGCAACCTGACAATTATGGATTCAGCCCGCGCCCGCGGCCTGAGCTTATCGCAAGCAAAGAGACGTTGGGCCCCGCGCTCGCGATCTCTGAAGGCGTAGACCGCGACCGGGCGGTGGACGAAAGCGGCAATCAGCTCTCCGTTTTCGGCCGCAGAGGCGCGAGACCGTTCAACGCAGCCGAGATGCAGCGGATGTACATGATCGACGGCAAGATGTTCACCGTTCCCGAGATCAAGGACGCGAATAAGAAGGAGAACAAGGACGTTCGCCGGTTCTTCGGTCTGCCAAGAGCCTCGGACGCGGCGAGCGCCGATTCGCCTACGAAGGATGAGCATAAGAAGGCGGATGAGACAAAATCCGGTCAGTCGAGCGGCGAGCCTTCGAAGGAAGCACGGCTACGTAACGCGGCGGAGTTATCGAGTCTCGCTTTCATGTCATTGCCGCTTGCTGTTGTGTTCTTCCGATTGCGCAGGCGGCGGTGATTTGCATTTCGCCAGTCGGCATGTTCGTAGTTCGGCCTTCAGGCGGAAGTTCGTATCTTTTTCTTCGCAGGAATGCCAGGTACGAACCTCCGCCTGAAGGCCGAACTACGAACCTCGAGTTGAGGGAGTTGGACTAGAATGAAACTGAAGCTGGCTGTTCTAATTACATATGCGCTTGGGCTGGCGATACCTGTGGCCCTGGGCGCGGGATTGTTTGCTCGGCCGGGTGAGCAAAAGACAGACAGCGGATTTGCGCCGAAGATCCTCAGGCTTGATGAGAAGGGAAGGCGCGGCGTGGTCTTCTTCGATCACAAAGGCCACGAATCGTTCATAAGCCCGGATCCAAACGCGACGCATCCGGCAAAGAAAGGGGCCGCGTGCTCCGGATGTCATCACAGCATAAGCGCCGGTGGCATCCCGCAGTTGTACAAGTGCAACGTGTGCCATCACCGCAAGGACGGCGATCCGCGGAATCCAAAGAACAGAGACTTCGACGAGGTGATGGCCGAGAGGGCTTTTCACGATAGCTGTATTGGATGCCACAGAGCT
>JBGQGO010000822.1:0-2421 GCA_041497455.1 Blastocatellia bacterium
ACGCGTCGGGCTTTTACGGTCCGTTCCGCGAGGCTGCACAATCGGCTCCTCAATTCGGCGACCGGCGCGGGTATCAGATGGACCCGGCTAACGCGCGCGAGGCGATGCGTGAGGCCGAGCTTGATTACGAGCAAGGCGCCGACATGCTGATGGTCAAGCCCGCGCTTCCTTATCTCGATATCATTCGAGCGGTCCGTGAACGATTCGATCTGCCGATTGCTGCTTATCAAGTGTCCGGCGAATACGCGATGATCAAAGCAGCCGCGAGGCTTGGGTGGATAGATGAAGAGCGCGTAGCGTTGGAGTCGCTGACTTCAATCAAGCGGGCCGGCGCCGACATCATTCTCACCTACTTCGCGCGCGAACTCGCCCAGCGGCTTGGCTAGTCAGTTCGGAGGAAACGATGAAGAGTTCGTAGTACGGCCTTTAGGCGGAAGTTTGTAGCACAATGATCTAACTGTGACCGGGTACAAACTTCCGCCTAAAGGCCGTACTACGAACTCTGTCATAGGAGCGAACCAATGACGCCAATGAATGACAATAGACGAAGTCGTGCGGGACATTCACGCCCTCGAAGCCGACCTGGAAAACTACGAGCGCAAGTACGGCATCCTTTCCGAGACGTTTTATGAAGCCTACCATTCGGGCGAAGAACCAGCGGATGAGGCCTGGATGTTGGATTGGAGTGATTGGGCTGGGGCGTATGAGATCCGCGAACGCAGTCGCCAGGAGTATCAGGACTTGATTCGGGATCTGACTGCGCAGACCTCACTCTCAGAAGTCCTGAAACGAGTTGCACGCCGTGAACCAGTTGAACTCACTAAATGAGTACGAAGGTTTGGTCTCCCCGGTCACCCTAGCCGCGCATCGCTCCAAGAAAAAGGGCCTGCTTCGAAAAGCAGGCCCTGAACGTTTAAGCTAATCGTCTGTCCTATGGCCAGACTCGTTGCTGCAGGACCGGATCTGCTTCGGCGGAAACGGCCAGCGACAACACATCGCCCGAGCGGGTCACCCGGAGAAGGGTAATGCCGCACGTCGGTTTTGTTATGCGGATGAAGCGAGTCGCGCCGTTCGGGAAAAATACTCCGAGGTCCTGACCGTTGATCGTACCTTTGCTCAGGTATTTTCCGCCTGCCTTTTTGATCTTGCCGTTGGGCTTCGAGAAGCTGAAGAACGTTGTGCCTGCGGCGTCCGACGAGACTTCGACCAGAGTGCCCTCCGTGAAAAGAACCTCCGTGCCGCCCGCTGGCGCCGTCGTGAGCAGGAATAGCTGAAACTCTCCGTTGATGAACATCTGGCTTGTGTTGATCGTCGGCCCCGCCTCTCCTATTGAGAAGTTCGCGGCGCTTGCGTCTGAAATTCTAAGATTAGAAAGGCCGGTCGTGACAAGCGCTATCCTCGCACTGCTCGTGCAAATGGAAGGAACAGGATTCCAGAGGAAGCTTCGCACAAGCGGGCCGAGCGCAGGTTGGGCCGGATCAGCGCCCAGTGGTGTGATCCTTATCGGGAAGGTCAGCCCGCCGTCGGTCGAAAGTGACAGATCGAACCCCTTAACCGAAGCCGCAACTTCTGCCGGAACAGTCCATGTGATTGTAAACTGTTGCCCAAATCTTAAGCTCTCGCCTCCGTTGGGACTCGTCAACGAGGCCGTCACACCAGAGTCAGCGATGGTGAAGTTCGCATTGCTGTCATCCTGCGCCGTTGCGCCCTGGTTGTCGGTAACGATCACGCGAATGCGGCCCTGTGTAGTATTGAATCCGACCGGCACAGTCCAAGTGAACTTGCGGGCGGTGCCTGCGACGTTCGGCGCTATGGTGAGGTTGAAGTTCGTGCCTCCATCAATCGAGAGCCGCACGTCGAACTTTTGAATTGTGGCGTCACCGTTAGGATCGGACGCGGTCCAGGTGATGTCGAAGCTCTGGCCCACCTGCAACGTCTCACCGCCGATTGGCGCGGTGACTGTGACCGCCGGCGACTGATTGATCACCGCCGTGGAAGGCAGAATGTAGACGACACCCGCTTGAGTGCGAGTGCCTGCCCCGGTTACAACGTTCGCGAACGGTGCGCCGACGATCAGCTCTCCGCCCTGATTGTTGTTGACGTCGGCGGTGGCGATTGCCCATCCCAGCTCATCGCCGATAGCAACGCTCGGGATTCCACCCCCGTTCAACGCGGTCTGGAAAGTCGTCCCGTCGAGGCTAGTCTCAATCTTCACGCTCGTTCCTGCTGCCGCAGTCTGGACCCACGATATCGTTGACGTGGTGGCCGTCGTCGCGGCGGGGAACAAGAAGGTGCTGACGCGGTTCCCGTTCAGGAACAGGCGGGTCGCGTCGGTATTGAGTATGCTGGCTCCTGGGTTCAGCGTTCCGTTGTTTGCGTTCGCGGTCAGATCAAGCCCATTGTTGGCATTGAAGTTCCAGT
>JBGQGO010000823.1:0-2419 GCA_041497455.1 Blastocatellia bacterium
CCGACCAGGATGTCACTGCTGAACGTACCGAAGCCGGAGGGGGCTTGGATTACTCCCCAAGGCAAGCTCAGCTCGATCTGAAGACCTCCTCCTCCGAGGCGGGTCAGTAGCACACCTCCGGGCGAGTAGACGTCGACGAATCCGTTTCCGGCGCCGGCCACGTCATCGTGCTGATCGGAATCCTGCTTGGCGTAGGTCACGTAGAGGTTGCCACCGATGGATTGAGTACCGAAGGGGGCAAATCCCGCGGGTAGCTGCGGATCCTGGAAGGTTCCCGCCGGCAGAGTCACGGGATGGAAGCTCGAGTCGAACACGTCCAGGCTGTTCGCATGGAAGTTGGTGGCGACGAGGTACTGCCCCGCGGCGAGCGGGTCGCCGGCCGGGACCGTCAGAATCGCCAGACCCTTGTAAATGGCCCCGGAAGTGGAATTATCGACAGCGAGAACGGCATGAGTAGAGATCGTCGCTCCGCCGGCGGCGACAGTGGGGTTCCAACCGGCGATCGTGCCGTCTTCAGTGGCGAAAATGAAAGCAGCCGGGCCGCTGTTCGTTCCGTCAGTGACGACAAAATTGGGGTTCATCCGGATCCAGCGCGCGCCCAGCGAGCACTGGCGCAAGTCGATATTCGACAATGAACTAGCCATTATCCCACTAGCGCATACTTGGTCTCATGGATCGCGAGGATCTTCAGCTTGAAGAACTCTAGGTCTCGGAACCCGTATGCCTGGCGTTTCATCGTCTTGATCTTGTTGTTCGTCCCCTCCATCGGGCCGCTCGAGATCATTACGTCGTAGTACGCCAGCAGGCCCGTTCGGTGCGCCGCTAGCGTCTTGGCCATTTGTTGGAGCGCCTTGATCCCGGACGCCTGCGCCCGGCGAATCCAACCGTCCAGGAATGTGGTCGCGAATTGCTTTCCAGGTTGGTTCCAGAACCGCCGCAGGTCTTCCTTCATGTAGTAGGCCGTCGCCAGCGGCTGGTTCAGCGCCAGTGCCTCCTTCAGCCGCCGCTTCTCGTCCTTCTCCTCGTCGAGATTCTCAGGATTCTTCAGCAACAGCCACCGCGTCCCTTTGAGCACTTCCTTGTGCATGACCTCGGT
This sequence comes from Blastocatellia bacterium, assembly GCA_041497455.1. GTDB lineage: Bacteria > Acidobacteriota > Blastocatellia > UBA7656 > UBA7656 > Onstottus_A. Next base: position 1,097 of record JBGQGO010000823.1, read on the forward strand.
CGCCTCGCGGTATAAGGCACGGCGAAGGTTGGAAAGCTTTTCGTTGAAAAGTTTGATGACATGGAAGTGGTCGAAGACGACCTTCGCCTTGGGCAGGTGGATTGAGACCGCCCCCCAGTACGCCTTCGACATGTCCATAGCCACCGCCTCGATCTTGGCTTTGCTGGGCCGAAGCCGCTTCCAGAACGGTTTCAGAGCATCGGCCCCCTTGCCGTCACCAACAAAGACGACCGCTCCGCTCTCTAGGTCCATCACCACCGTCAGATAGCGGTGTCCTTTAGCGACGGCGATCTCGTCGATAGCGATATACCGCAGGTGCTTGAGCTTGGGCTTGGCATAACGTCTCAATAGGTCGCGCTTCTGGAAGTCTTTGATCAGATCCCAGCCGACGTTCAAGTGACGCGCAACGTCACGGATCGTCATGCTCCGCGACAACTCCAGCGCATACCGCTCGAAGGACTTCGTGTAGCTCCGCCTCGGATCGGCAAAGGAGACATCGACCTGACGTACCAGCCCACACGCCTGACATTTCACGCGCGGAATCGGAAAGACCACAGTCGTTTGTCGGCTGCCGATGGGCAGGGACACGAATCGGCGCTCGACTTGGCCCCGAGAGATGACGTTCTTCGAGCCGCAGGAAGAACAGCAGTACGTTTCAGGCTCTTGGTAGATGGTGAAAATCACGTGGCAATTGTCGTACTGGGTGCGCGAGTACTTGTAGCCCCGGATGCCGAAGGCGTGATACAACAAGCTGGTGGACATGCTGACCTCCCGGTTTGGAGAGTTTTGACACAACTCCAAGTGGAATCAGCGTGTCCACTTTTTTCAACCCGGCGCGCGCTTCCGCCGGATGAACCAATGATTTCACGTCTGTCATCGACCTTATCCTGAGACTGACGGAAGGGCGCGAGGATCTTCGGCAGAATGTGACAAATCTAATCGCCATCGTTTCTGAGGCGGACGTGCTGGCGCATCTCGGCAATAGCCTCGTCCGGAGCCTCCGTCTAATCGATCCGAGTCGGGTCGAGGTGAAAACCCTGGCGGCCTGGCGGGAGGCCTGGCTGGAGCTGGGAGCCGGACGCGTGGAGTTGGAGGTCCCGCTGAGGATCTTCCGTGTCGGAATCGAGTACCTAATTCGAGGCGACGAGAAGGTCTTCCTCGACCTCGTGTCCGTCGAACGCAAAGTCCTTCGCCAGGCGCTTGGGCTCGAAGAGGCGAACGGAGCCGAGAGTTCGTCGTAGGGCCGGCCAGGATGCGTCAAGCAACGATCCTCGCGCGGCGATGCTCGATCGGTGTATCGGACCGATCGGAAGCGAGTCGATC
>JBGQGO010000824.1:0-2418 GCA_041497455.1 Blastocatellia bacterium
GCTTCGCAGAGAATCTGAAACCCGTTGCAGATTCCCATCACCAGGCCGCCGCGCGACGCGAACTCTTTGACCGCTCCCATCACCGGGCTGAAGCGGGCGATGGCGCCGGTCCTGAGATAGTCGCCGTACGAAAAGCCGCCCGGCAGTATCACCGCGTCGCAGTCGCCGACCGTGTTCTGACGATGCCAGATGAAATCAACAGGTTGGCCGATTACTTTGCTGATTACGTGGTAGGTGTCGTGATCGCAGTTTGAACCCGGGAACATCACTACGCCGAATTTCATTCAATCCTCCGATTCTCTCGTCAGCGGTTTGGGAATGCCGCGCCGGGGTTCGTAAGCGGCATTATCTCACGATCAAGAATCGGAATCTAGTTCGACGCGAAAGTCTTCGATGATCGGGTTGGCGAGAACGTCTCGCGCCATGCGCTCGATCTCGGCGCGTGCTTCCTCGGGTGAGAGCGAGCCGTCGACGGTGACTACGAAGTACTTGCCCTGGCGGACGTCTTCGATCCCGCGGTAGCCGATAGTCTCCACCGCGTGATGAATGGCTTTGCCCTGAGGGTCGAGCACGGAGGGCTTCAATGTGACGTAGATCTTTGCTTTCATAAGGAGTAGTCCGTAGTCAGACTCTCAAGGATTTTCCATTTTCCATTTTCTATTTGTCATTTGTTATTTTCCAATGCTCGCAGACTCGTTTAGCTTCAGTCCCAAATGACAAATGACAAATAGAAAATGGAAAATCCTCCTGACTTCTGATCTCTGACCTCTGACCTCTGTCATTCTTCAAACACTCGCTTGAATATCTTATCAACGTTGCGGAGTTGCTTGTTCACGTCGAACAGCTCGTCCAGTTCTTCCCGCGATAGCTTGTCCGTGACGCGCTTATCGTTCAACACAAGATCGCGGAAGTTTGCGCCTTCATCCCACACGCGCATCGCAAGCGGCTGCACAATAGCATAAGCGTCTTCGCGCGAGACTCCCTTGCGCGTCAACTCCAGCAGCAACTGCCCGCTCGCAGTCACGCCCCCAAGCGATTCCAGGTTCGCGCGCATGCGGCTCGGATAAACAGCGAGCCCGTCGATCAACCACTCAGTCTTGTTGATCAAGTAGTCGGTTAGTATGCACGAGTCGGGCAGGATCACTCGCTCGACCGACGAGTGTGAGATGTCTCGCTCGTGCCAAAGGGCGATGTTCTCCAGCGCCGCCTGCGAGTTTGCGCGAACAACTCGCGCGAGCCCGCAAATCTGTTCCGAGGTGACCGGGTTGCGTTTGTGCGGCATCGCCGATGAGCCCTTCTGCCCCGCTGAAAACGGCTCTTCAACCTCGCGGACTTCGGTGCGTTGAAGATGGCGAACCTCGAGGGCGATCTTTTCCATCGACGACGCGATGATCGCCAACGTCGCCAGAAACTCGGCGTGCCGGTCACGCTGAATGATCTGAGTCGAGATCAGCGCGTGCTTCAACGCCAGCTTCTCACAGACGCGTTCTTCGACTTCGGGGTCCGAATGCGCGAACGTGCCGACCGCGCCCGAGATCTTGCCGTAGCTGATCACTTCGCGCGCTCGAGTGAGTCGTTCTTTGTTCCGTTCGTTCTCGGCGTAGTAGAGCGCCAGCACGAGCCCAAACGTCGTAGGCTCCGCGTGGACCCCGTGAGTGCGCCCCATCATCGTCGTGTGCTTGTGCTCGATGGCGCGCCGCTTCAGCACAAGACCCAATCGATCGAGGTCTTCAAGCAGGAGCGTCGCCGCATCGCGCATCAACAACGCGTTGGCTGTGTCTACGACATCCGATGAAGTCAGCCCGTAGTGAACGAACCGCGACTCGGGCCCGATGCTTTCAGCAAGTGCGGTCGTGAACGCGATGACGTCGTGCCGAGTCGTGCGCTCGATTTCGTTGATTCGATCGACAGAGAAGCTTGCGGTGCGTTTGATCTTATCGACGGCCTCGCGCGGAATCGTGCCCATGTCGGCGTGAACTTCGCAGACCGCGATCTCGACGTCGAGCCACTTCTGAAATCTGTTTTCGTCTGTCCAGATCGCGCCCATCTCGGGCCGCGTGTATCGTTCAATCATAGTCAGTGGTCCGTAGTCCGTGGTCCGTAGTCCGTGGTCCGTACTAACTGATCCGAACCCTATGTCCTGACGACGGGCTACGGACTACGGACTACTGACTACGGACTACTTCTGACTACTGACAGATTCCTCAAAGTTCAAACCATCCGCTCGCGCGATCGGGCAACGCTATTCGCACACGTTCTTCAGCTCTCGGAAAAAACAACGAGCCGTGATAGTCGAGCGCTTGAAGCGCCGACAATCTCGCAAGCTCGGGATGATTGCACTGACGCGACAAATGCCCGAGCACCAAATACTCCGCCTGCCCGTCGAAGTCTTCTCGAATCCACCGAGCCGTCTCGTCA
>JBGQGO010000825.1:0-2412 GCA_041497455.1 Blastocatellia bacterium
AAAGCTCCCCCACCCGGCAGCACGCTTCACCCATACCACTCAACTCCGAAGCTCTGTGCCTCTTATTCTTCAATCAGCACATCTTGCTGCCCGTCGAACCTCATGGATTCCAGGCATCTTATACATAAGAGAAGCCGCCTACAACTAGTTGATTGATGGGTAGCCGGCGTTCGACCCGCTAAGACGCCCCTGGATGGCCTACTCTTTTTGCGGTTTATGCAGAAAAGGGTGGCGCTGCTTTTCTAGAACCGGCTGGTACAACCGGGGTGCGGCGTGAGCGGCGGTTAGTAGGCAGCGAGTTTTTCGATGCCGGCTAGGATTTTTTCGGTGTTGACCTGCCAGGCTTTGTCGAGGTTGGGGCTGAAGGGGATCGGCGGCACGTCGGGACCGGTGACGCGGAGGATGGGGCCGTCGAGATCTTCGAAAGCGTCTTCGCTGATGATGGCGGCGAGCTCGGCGCCGAAGCCCATGGTGCGCTTGTCTTCGTGGACGATTAGGACTTTGCTGGTCTTGCGCACGGAATTGAGGATGGTGGTCTTGTCGATGGGCGCGAGGGTGCGGATTTCAACGACTTCGATGTCCACGCCGCGCTTGGACATCTCTTCGGCTGCATCGAGTGATAGCTGCGTCATCATGCCGTAGGTGAGGATGGTGAGATCGCGGCCTTCGCGGCGGATGGCCGCGGGGCCGAGAGGCACGGTGTAATCGCCTTCGGGGACGTCGCCCTTGGCCTGGCGGTAGAGAGACTTGTGCTCGAAGAAGAGCACCGGGTCGGGATCGCGAATCGCGGCGAGGAGCATGCCTTTCGCGTCGTAGGCTGTGGAGGGCATCACGACTTTCAGCCCGGGCTCGTGCACGAACCACACGGCGTTTTCCTGCGAGTGATACAAACCGCTGCCGCCGCCCGCGCCGCAACAGATGCGAATGGTGATGGGGCAGGAGTAGCCGCCGGCGCTGCGGTAGCGCAGCTTGGAAGCCTGCTGCACGATCTGGTCCACCGCGGGCGTGATGAAATCCGCAAATTGAATTTCGGGCACCGGGCGCAGGCCCATCATGGCGGAGCCGATGGCGGCAGCGATGATGATGCCTTCGGCGAGCGGCGTGTCGAGGACACGGTCTTCGCCGAATTTATCGAGCAGACCATCCGTCACTTTGAAGACGCCGCCGGAAAGGCCGATATCTTCGCCGAGGATGAAGACGCGGTCGTCGCGCTCCATTTCCTGGGAGAGAGCCTCGTTGATTGCTTGCAGCATGGTGATGGTGCGGGCCATAGTCGGATCGGTTTCCTCCGGGACGATGGTCGAATTTTGGTCGACTCGCCCTCAGCGGCTGCCCTTCGTACCTCAGGGTAAAAAGCCGCTTTTGTTTGCCACGTCTAACGGCACGGCTGCCCTTCGTCCCTCAGGGTAAAAAGCCGTGCCCTGACGAGGGCCGAAAAGCCTCACGTCCCGTCCCGACAAAGGCGGTCGGGACGGGACCCATTCGACAAGCTCAGGGCAGGCGTGAGCTACAAAAAACAACTCCAACGGCTCAAGCCCCCTACATCGACTGCGCTAACCCCAGATGTGGTCCGTGAGTTCGGACGCTTCGGGGTAGGGGCTTTGTTCGGCAAATTCCACCGCTTCGTTGATTTCTTTTGTGATCGCGGCGGCGATTTCCGCTTTTTTCGCGTCGCTCAAAAGTTTCTTTTCGATGAGATGTTTTTCAAACAGGACGATCGGGTCGCGCTTCTTCCAGGCCTCGACTTCTTCCTTCATGCGATATTTCGCAGGGTCAATTTCCGAGTGGCCGTACCAGCGATAGGTCTTGCACTCGAGGAGCGTGGGGCCTTCGCCGGCGCGGGCGCGTGCGATGGCCGATTGCGCCGCGTCGTACACAGCAAGCACGTCGTTGCCGTCGAGCGATATGCCCGGGAAGCCGTAAGCCTTGGCGCGGTCGGAAAGATCCTTCAGGGCGGTTTGCAAGCGCAGCGGCACGGACTCGGCCCAAAGATTGTTCTGCACAACATAAAGGATGGGCAGCTTGTGCACGCCCGCGAAATTCAGCGCTTCGTGAAAACCGCCGAAGCTGGTGGCGCCGTCGCCGCAATAGGCGACGACCACAGCATCCTGGCGGAGCTTCTTGATGCCGAGCGCGACGCCCGTGCCGATGTTGAGTTGCGCAGCGATGCTGCTGGCAGGGGTAATCACATGGAGGGGCGGATAGCCCATGTGCGCCGGGGAAGAGCGGCCGCGGTCGGGACTGGTGACCTTGGCGAAAAGCTGCGCGAAACAGAATTTCAGCGGCGCGCCCTTGATGATGTTGGAAGTCCAGTCACGGTGCGAGGGCGCAATCCAGTCGTCCTGGCGAAGCGAGTAGGCGGTGCCGACTTCGGTGGCCTCCTGGCCGACGCCCGAATAAAAGTTGCCTTTA
>JBGQGO010000826.1:0-2412 GCA_041497455.1 Blastocatellia bacterium
CGAAGGAATGGACGGCATCAGTCCGCGTTACATCATCAACCGCCTTTCGGGAGCGCTGGTTCGCGACAACATCACCTGCATCAATCCAATCGACGCCTTGCGAGCCGTCAAGGATGGGTTCGAGCAGCACTCGGGGATCTCTGCGGAGCAGCGCGAACGATACCTCAATCTGGTCTCGGTCGCCCGGCGCGAATACGACGATATATCCAAAAACGACGTTCAGCGGGCGTTTGTCTACTCGTTCGAGGAGATGGCCAAGACGCTCTGCGATAACTATCTCGACAACGTCGAAGCGTACTGCAACAAGGAGAAGCTCAAGGACGCGATCACCGAAGAGGAGATCGAGCCTGACGAGAAGCTGATGCGCTCGATCGAAGAGCAGATCGGGGTCAGCGAAAACGGCAAGAACACGTTCCGGCAAGAGATTCTGATACGCATCTCGAGCCACGCGCGAAAGGGCAGACCCTTCGAGTACAAGTCGCACGAGCGCTTGAAGGAAGCGATCGAGAAGAAGATCTTCTCCGACCTGAAAGACGTTGTGAAGATCACCACCTCGACCAAGACGCCCGATGCGGATCAGCTTCGGAGGATCAACGAGGTGATAGATCGGCTGGTTTCGCAGAACGGCTACTGCACGGTATGCGCGAATGAGTTGCTGACTTATGTCGGGACGCTGTTGTCACGGTAGCGGGGCAGCTAACGAGTCACGCCTTCACGCGCGGGGCTTCGGGAACTATCCGGGTGACTCAGCTTGGAGGGAACGATGGCCAATGTTTTCGACACGGAAACCGCTGTTGATCCTGTCTTTGAAAGCGAGCGGGCCGCGTTGCTCAAACGCGCTGCCGATAAACCAACGTTGCGAATGATCAACGCAGCGGAAGCGCGTCCCATTGAAGATTGGAAAAACTTGTACTCTGGGCTCGCCCTTTTTATCGAAGTCACCAAAGAGGATTTTTCCAACGTCTATGAAGGCAGGTTGATTGCCACTGCGGAAAGCTCGGTCGAGTTTCTGGATCTCGATAAAGAGTACGAGCAACGTGGCGCAGTCAATCTAACGACCTATGGTAAGCCGCACAACGAAGAACCGATGGTCCTTCCGCCAGTGTTTTGGCTTGCCGGGGTGGGGCTAGATTAGCAAGTGAATGCGGAGGTCTCGTGTCCCGGAGATGGTTGTTGTTTCCTCGAAACACTATTCCTTTCGTTTCTGTGCGTATAGGCGCATCTCGGTATCTGGCAATGGTGGATAGAATTGAGTCCAATAAAGCCCCGACTTGATCTCCTGCTTGGCGTCAACATTTTCGCCAGTAGTCGTTTGCACATTGATTTTGGCGAAGGGCACTTATATTTGATGGGGTGATGTCAGGAGTTATGTCAGTTCAACGAAACGACTGGTCACTCCAACGCAAAGGGCAGATCGATCAGGATCGCCACAAGGAGCGAGTCCGTGACGCGATCAAGAAGAACCTTGGCTCGATCGTGTCCAACGAGTCGATCATCCTCTCCGACGGCAAGCGCGTTGTTAAGGTCCCCATTCGCTCGCTTGATGAATACAAGTTCCGGTTCGACTACCGCAAGAAGAAGCATGTAGGCACCGGCGATGGCAACTCCAAGGTCGGCGACGTGATCGGGCACGAAGGGCAGCCCGGTCAAGGTTCGGGACAGGGAGCAGGTGGCGATCAACCCGGGCAGGAGTACTACGAGGCTGAGGTAGACATCGACGAAATCGCAAAGCTGATCTTCGAGGACCTCCACCTGCCGTACCTCGAAGAGAAGGCAAAGCATGCGGTTCCTTCGAAGACTACCAAGTTCACCGAGATTCGCCGGTCGGGCATTCTTTCTAATCTCGACAAGCGCCGCAGCCTCATAGAAAACATCAAGCGCCAGGCGCGCGAGACCGGCGATGCGCACATTGGGCCTTTCAAGAAAGAAGATCTGCGCTACAAGACGTGGGAAGAGCAGATGACCTACGAGTCGAACGCCGTCGTCATCGCGATGATGGACGTGAGCGGCTCGATGGGCGAGTTCAAGAAGTACATCGCGCGGTCGTTCTACTTCTGGATGGTGCGTTTCCTGAAGACCAAGTACGACAACGTGAAGATCGTCTTCATCAGCCACCATACCGAAGCGAAAGAGGTGACGGAAGAACAGTTTTTCACGCAGGGCGAATCGGGAGGGACCGTCGTGTCGTCAGCCTATCGTCTGGCGCTCGACATCATCGGCGGGCGATTCCCGGCGAAGGATTGGAACATTTATCCGTTTCATTTCTCGGACGGCGACAACTACTATTCGGACAACGACGAAGCGGTGAAGCTCGCGGATGAATTGATTTCAACGTGTAATCTATTCGGCTATGGCGAGATCGGCGAAGAAGGCGCGTCGAGTTATCGCCGCTCGTCGGGGGCGCTGTTGTCG
>JBGQGO010000827.1:0-2390 GCA_041497455.1 Blastocatellia bacterium
CTGGCTCATGTGCTAGCTGGACGCGAGAACTACCAGGTCACTCAAGGCGAGGTGATCTATGACGGCAGAGACTTGCTCGCGATGCCTCCGGAGCTGCGGGCCCGCGAAGGCGTGTTCCTGGCGTTTCAGTATCCGGTCGAGATTCCGGGCGTGAGCAATATGTATTTTTTGCGAGCCGCGCTCAACGCGATTCGAAAGCATCGCGGACTCGACGAGCTCGATGCAATGGACTTTCTCGCGATGGTCCGCGGAAAGATGATGTTGCTTGATATGGACCAGACGTTGATGAATCGTCCGGTGAACGACGGATTCTCGGGAGGCGAGAAAAAGCGCAACGAGATATTTCAGATGGCGGTGCTCGAACCCAAGCTCGCGATTCTGGACGAGACCGATTCGGGTCTCGATATCGACGCGCTGAAGACGGTCGCTGACGGCATCAACGCGCTGCGTAGCCCTGATCGCGCGATCATACTGGTGACCCATTATCAGCGGCTGCTGAACTACGTCGTGCCCGATTTCGTGCACGTGTTGTCCGAAGGCCGCATCGTCAAGTCGGGCGGCAAAGAACTGGCTCTCGAGCTTGAAGAGAAGGGCTACGTCTGGCTGGAGGAAAGCGCGCAGCCGGTGAAGTCGGGAGCGTCTTTGAGATGATCGGAGTCAAGGAAAAACAAGACATCTACGTATCGGCCTTCGCGCAGTTGGAAAAAGAGCTGACAGCAGGCGGCTGGTTGTGGACTCGTCCGATTCGCAAGGCCGCAATCGAGCGGTTCGCCGAGCTGGGCTTTCCGACAAGCAAGCTCGAAGAGTGGAAGTTCACAAGCGTCGCGCCCATTGCCAAGCTCGCGTTCCAACCCGCTCGACATGAAGGGAACGGGTTGACTATCGAGGAGCTTGCGAGCGCGCCGCTGGCGGACGAGGCGTTCGGAACGTGCTGCCATCGACTCGTGTTCGTCAACGGGCGCTTCTCCGTCGAGCTATCGTCCATCGATGCTTTGCCGGAAGGCGCCCGGGTAACAAACCTCTCTGCCGCTCTGAGGACTGATGCCGCGCTGATAGAGACGCACCTCGCGCGTTATGCCAGCTTTCACGATCACGCCTTCGTCGCGCTCAACACGGCCTTCATGCAAGACGGGGCATTTGTTCAGATACCGAATGGCCTGATGCTCGACAAGCCCATCTATCTGATTTTCGTCGCGACGGAAAGCGAGGCTCCCACCGTCATCTATCCTCGCACCTTGATCGTTGCGGGAAGCGGCAGCCAGGCGCAAATCATCGAGAGCTACATCGGCCTTTCAGACAGCGTCTACTTCACCAACGCGGTGACAGAGATCGTGGCAGGCGAGAACGCCGTAGTCGAGTATTACAAGCTGCAGGACGAGAGCGAGCAGGCGTTCCATATCGGCGCCGTGCAGGTCCATCAAGATCGCAACAGCAACTTCACGTCTCACACGATCACGCTGGGCGGCGAGCTGGTTCGCAACGACCTCAACGCTGTGTTGGACGGTTCCGGGATCGAGTGCTCGCTTAACGGCCTGTATGTCACCAGCGGCCGGCAGCACGTCGATAATCACACTGTCATCGACCACTGCAAGCCGCATGGCACAAGCCGCGAGCTCTACAAGGGCATCCTTGGCGGCAAATCGTCCGCGGTCTTTAACGGCAGCATAGTAGTTCGCAAGGACGCTCAGAAGACTGATGCCCGTCAGAGTAACAAGAATCTCTTGCTATCGGAGGGCGCGACGATCAACAGCAAGCCTCAACTCGAGATCAACGCCGACGATGTGAAGTGCACTCACGGGACGAGCATCGGCCACCTGGATGAGGACTCGGTGTTCTATCTGCGCTCTCGCGGCGTAGGCCCAGACGAGGCGCGAACGATTTTGACTTATGGCTTCGCCGATGACGTGTTGAACAGGATGAAGCTCGACGCGATTCGTGTCCGGCTTGAATGCGCGCTGGTGGCGTTCATGCCAGCCACACACACGCAACTGGAGGAACCATGAGTTCGTAGTACGGCCTTTAGGCGGAAGTTTGTAGCACAATGATCTAACTGTGACCGGGTACAAACCTCCGCCTAATGGCCGTACTACGAACTCTTTCTGGGGAGGAATAATGAAGGCGACAGGCGGGATCTTAGCTTCAGAGCAACATACGAAGGCGCTCACCTTCGACCCGGACATTATCAGAGAGGACTTCCCTATCCTGAAGCAGTTGGTGTACGGCAAGCCGCTCGTCTATTTGGACAACGCCGCAACGAGCCAAAAGCCCAGCGCTGTTATCGATGCGATGACGCGCTACTACTCGACCGACAATTCGAACATCCATCGCGGCGTGCACCTTCTTAGCGAGCGGGCGACACAGGCGTACGAGGAGGCGCGGGTGAAAGTGCA
>JBGQGO010000828.1:0-2388 GCA_041497455.1 Blastocatellia bacterium
GTAGAGCTGCAAGACCGCGTCGCGGTGATCCACGTCAACTGGTATGAAGCCGACGCGTATTGCCGCTGGGCCGGGCGGCGCTTGCCCACCGAGGCTGAGTGGGAGATGGCGGCGAGCTGCGAGCCTTCGCTTGATGTCCGCTCGATCTCGGATCACAAACGTCGATACCCGTGGGGTGACGAACAGCCAACCGGCGATCGAGCTAATCTGGACTGGCGGGCGATGGGTTGCATCGAAGTCGACGCTCTGCCTGAGAGCGACAGCGCTTTCGGCTGCCGCCAGATGGTCGGCAACACGTGGGAGTGGACGAGCACGGCGTTTGGCCCTTACCCGGGGTTTGTCGCGGGGCCTTACAAGGAATACTCCGAGCCGTGGTTTGGCGATCACAAGGTTCTGCGCGGCGGTTGTTGGGCGACGCGTTCATCCATGATTCGAAACGCGTATCGGAACTTCTACACACCGGACCGTCGAGACGTGTGGGCCGGGTTTCGTACCTGCGCGCCATAGAAATTCGCAAACTTGCAAAGAGCCGGTGATCGATTTCATTTTCCATTTGCCATTTTCCATTTGCCATCGGTCATTGATCGGCCGACGGGTCACCAGATGACAAATGTCAAATGGAAAATATGGAAAATTGAAAATGGAAAATGAGGCGACGACCTCAGAACTCTTACGTTATGGTTCCTCGGCAATTAACATGAAAATCGGCATCGTCACACCGGCTCCTGCAAGGTCGCGATACGGCAATCGCGTCACAGCGCTGAGATGGGCGCGCATTCTGAGAAGCCTCGGCCACCTCGTCATCATCAAACAAGCGTATGACGGTGAACCGATTGACTTGTTGATCGCTCTACACGCTCGTCGCAGCGCTGCTTCGATCACCCGGTTTCATCGCGAACATCCAGAAATGCCGGTCATAGTCGCGCTCACAGGTACTGATCTCTACGGTGATCTGGAGCGCAGCTCTCGCACTCGCGAGTCGTTGGAGGCAGCGACGCGGATCGTAGCGCTTCAGCCAAAAGCTCTTGATGCGTTGCGTCCGCCGTTGCGCGAGAAGACCCGTGTCATCTACCAGTCCGTCGCCGCGTTGGCCAACAAAGCTCGTAACGAAAAAGCGCGCGCCTCAACGCCGGACGCTCGGTTGGGTTCTTCTTTGCATCGGGCTCGGTTGCTCTCATCACCAGCGCCGCGCACGTTTGACGTGTGCGTGATTGGTCATCTGCGGCCGGTGAAGGACCCGTTCCGCGCGGCGCTGGCGTCTCGCCTGATGCCGGCCTCGTCGCGAGTTCGCGTAACTCAAGTTGGTGGTGCAATGACCGAGCAATCGGCCGTTCGGGCGCGCGCGGAGATGAAGAAGAACCCTCGATACTGCTGGATGGGGGAGCAGCCGGCGTGGCGGGTGCGACGCATCCTGGAGCGGAGCCGTCTTTTTGTGCTGTCGTCGCGGATGGAAGGAGGCGCCAACGCGGTGGGCGAAGCCATAGTAGCTGGGACCCCAGTCTTGGCGTCTCGCATTCCGGGTTCGGCCGGCATTCTTGGCGAAGAGTATCCGGGTTACTTTGAGGTTGGAGACACGAGCGGGCTTGCGCGGCTGATGACTCGAGCCGAGACGGACGAGGCGTTCCTTGCCCAACTGACGAAGCACTGCAACCGGTTGGTTCCGCTTTTCGATCCCGCAAGAGAAGAAGCAGCGTGGGTGAAGCTGCTCGGGGAATTGTTTGAGCCCGTGAGGCGCCTTGGTGAAGGCGTGACGCGGCCCGGCGCAGGCAGCCTTGAATTGCTTGCGGACGTGCACTCGTATTTACGACGCAAGACCTAAGGATCGTCAATGTGGATTCGACGCGGTTCGCTAAGATGGCGCGAGTCAGGTTCGTAGCATGCATGCTCAACGCATTGACAATAAAATAGCGCACTCAGTAGAATTCGAATTTCACGGGCCGTTAGCTCAGTTGGTAGAGCAGCTGACTCTTAATCAGCGGGTCGCAGGTTCGAGCCCTGCACGGCTCATTTATTAATCAACACTTTACAGCCGCCATCAGAGCGGCTTTTCTTTTGTCTACACTCTCATCTACACCAATCTTGATTTTCCACGATGCATCCCGCGTCCAAAATATTTGTTCTCTGAAAAGTGGGGACCTGACATAGCCTTTTTTGCCTATCTCAGGGAACAATGTGGTGGTGATTTACGCTCCACGACCAGAGTATTCTGGAACCTCGACATGCTTCTGGATACTACGAGGCTCGCTTGTGGTATATGATTATTCCGACATTACGATGCAGTTTCTGTAAGTTTCAGTCTATTGTAACCCGGGAAAACACAAAGGACGATCAAGATCGAATGTTGACCCTGGAGTCTGGAGTAGACAAATCATCAGAGGAGTAGGTAAA
>JBGQGO010000829.1:0-2388 GCA_041497455.1 Blastocatellia bacterium
CAAAGCGATCTCGCCACCGGGGCGAGGAGGAAGAACCAGCAGAGCGCGAGAGCGCTCAGCAGTTTCAACGCGTCACCGATGAAGACATGCGGCAGGAGGCCGGCGAGCTTCTGAAGGACGCGATGGTTCAAGAGAAGATCATCGAGCAGGTCCACACTGCTGAGTTCCAAACCGGCAGTTTTCAACCCGAGCCCGAGCCTGAGTGGCGAGTGGGCAGCCTTCGCTCTTTAGCGGAAAGCGGCTCAGGATTCCAGCGCGTTGTGGATGAGAACGCCGAAGCCGCCGCGCGGGAAGAGGCGTCGCGCTTCAACAACGAGACCGCGCAGGAAGAGACAATCACTGGTCAGCTCGAAGAGACCAAGGCTTCACCCTTCCGGCACATATCCGATGTAGTGCGCGGGCTCTACGGTCGCATTCAATCCGGGGCTTCGGGCGAAGCAAGCGAGGCGGGCGAGAGAATCAGTTCTAGTGAGTCAAACGAGAGCGACTCGAATGCAGGTCCCTCCTGGACAGCGAACGAGCCCTCAGTCGAAAGCGCGGAGAGTCACCCTGAGCCGTCTCTTGAAGGAGACCGCGGCGCGGAGGTGCGCGACCGCGGTCCTCGCGGAGAATTTGCTGTGCGCCGTGGCGGACGAGGACGGCGAGGCCGCGGGGGCCGTCGCGAACCTCCGGCTGCCGGCGCGGCTACAGCTCCCGGCGAAGAGGACGCCGCGGTTGCCGCAGCCTCGCCCGAAGACGGAGCGATCCAAGGCGAGGAAGCTCCAAAGCAAGAAGAGAGCGTTCAGCCAGTGGAGGCCCGGCCAGTTGAAACCCGCCAAGCTGAGCCTCGACCCGTTGAGGCTCGACAGGCTGCGGCTCGGCCCCCAAGCCCTCGCCCACAGCGCAGGCCCGAACCGCGCAGACCTGAGCCGCGTAGACCTGAACCTCGCGGCCCTGAACAGCGCAGGCCGGAACTTGGGCCCTCGCGCCGTCCCGACCGAACCGGTGCTCCGACTATCAGCGAACTGCTGCACGAGGGGCAGGAGATTCTCGTTCAGATTGCCAAAGAGCCTATCGCCAAAAAAGGCGCGCGCATCACTTCTCACATAGCGCTGCCCGGGCGGTTCATCGTTTACATGCCGACGGTCAACCACATCGGCGTGTCGCGTAAGATACCCAACGAAATGGAGCGCATCAGGTTGAAGCGAATCGTGACCGCGCTCCGGGATCGCGAAGGCGCAAGCGGCGGCTTCATCGCGCGGACGGCGTGCGCGGGGGCATCCGAGCAAGAGCTTGCGGATGACATGCGCTACTTGCTGCGCACCTGGGCCGACGTCCGAAAGAAGGCCGAGCGCGTCAAGGCTCCGGCGCTGACGCATCGAGACCTCGATCTGGTTCAGCGAATCCTGCGTGATCAGATGTCCGAAGAGTTCACCGCTATTCGCATCGACAACGAAGTCGAGTACGCGCGAATAGTCGAGTTCGTGAATCGCGTGCAGCCCAAGCTGGTAAAGCGCGTGAAGCTCTATACCGCCGACCAGCCGATTCTCGAAAAGTTCGGAGTGCAGGCTGAGATCGACAAAGCTGTGCGCCCGCGCGTTTGGTTGAAGTCGGGCGGCTACATTGTGATCAATCAGACTGAAGCGCTGGTCGCCATCGATGTCAACACTGGCAAGTTCGTCGGCAAGTCCGACAAGCTCGAAGACACCATCACGCGAACTAACCTCGAAGCGGCCAAAGAAATCGTGCGCCAGGTAAGGCTTCGCGATCTGGGCGGGATAATCGTGCTCGACCTGATCGATATGGAGGAGCGCAAGAACCGGCAGAAGGTGATGATGGCGTTGCAACAGGAGCTGTCGCACGACCGCTCGCCGTCGAAGATTCTCTCGATCAATGACTTCGGGTTGGTCGCGATCACTCGCAAGCGCGTAAAGCAGTCGCTCGAACGCACGCTGTGTACACCTTGTCCTTATTGCCAGGGCGCGGGGATGGTGAAATCAGCCCAGACGATGTGCTTCGAGATCCTCGAGCAAGCCAAAGCGATGAGCAAGCAGTTGGCTGGCGCGAGCGACGTGATGTTGAGAGTCTCACCGCACGTGGCCGAGTCGTTGCGCACGACTGAGCGCGAAGTGATGGAAGAGGTCGAAGCGCACTTCGGGAACCCGGTGACGATCGAGCCCGATCCGAATCTGCATCAAGAGCAGTTTGATTTCGCGGTGATGTAGAACAGAGTCGACATTATCGACATCTTAAACCATCCAAGGTGAACGGGGCGCCACGGCGCCCGTTTCTTTTCACTAGCCCAGGCGTTTACGCCGGGGGAAGCAAACCACCACACTTTTTTTCTTTTTCCGCTAGTCCCTTTAGGGGCGATGTTGTTCGATTACGCTCTCCCCTGGGCTGGTGAAA
>JBGQGO010000830.1:0-2386 GCA_041497455.1 Blastocatellia bacterium
ACCATCGTGTCCAGCAGCTCGTGCGGAATGAAGCGGCGGATCTTCTCATTGCCGTGTATGTCAGTGCTCTCGAAGTAGTAATTCTCGGACCACGGCGCGCCATAAGCTACAAGCGTCGTCGGTGTGTAGAACGTGCCGGTCTTGGCAACGAACATGGCAACGTCCTTGTAAAGCGGCTGAAGCGGCAACGCGTGCTCGTTCCCTGAGAAGCCGTCGGCCATCTGAGTCAGATCGAGTTTCATGTCGAGAGCGCCTTCGGTCGTCGAAGTGATGCCGAACTCCTTGCAAGCCATCGCCACCCACTGGCGCACAATGCGATCGCCGACCACGTATTCCTTGAGCGTCGTTGTGTGGTAGGCCTCTTTGTAGCGCTTGATGAAGTTGCGAGCCGCTTCTTTATCGTCAATCCCCGATTGAGCAAAGACACCCGGCCCGGTCGAGTAGACTCGCGGTCCGAGGATCTCGCCGGTCTCCACGAGATCGGTGTAAGCGAACACATCGGTCGTCGAGCTCTGCGGGTCGCGCGTAGTCGTCACACCGTAAGCCAGGTTCGCCAGATACTGCCACACCTGAGTTTGGTTGACTCCGCGCGGCGGCCACATGTGCGAGTGCACGTCCACGAATCCCGGAATAATCGTCTTGCCAGTCACATCGATCACCTTTGCCGCGGCCGGTATTTGCACTTTGCCCTTCGCTCCGACGGCGGTAATGCGATTGTCGGTGATGACGATGTCGCCGCGCTCGATCACCTCGTCGCCTTTCATCGTGACGATGCGAGCGCCGCTCAAAACGACGGCGCCTTTCGGGCGAGCGCGAGGAGCTTCGACGATGACATCGGTTACATCGGGTTTGTCGGCGCTCACGTCCTGTCGATAGAACTTCGCGCCCCAAGCCCAGGTCACCGATTTGCCATCGTTTGACCACGTGAGATAATCGCCTCCTTCGGGCGACATCTTCTTTACCGGAACGGACGACGGCCCGGCTGCGGTTATGCTGATCGCCACGACTTCCTTGCCCGCTTTGGGAACGCTGACCATGTAGTGTTTGCCTTGAAGGCTGACGAACGCGCGCTGGCCGTCGGGTGAGAGCTTGATGTCCTCGGCGTTCGGCGGGTTCGGACCGGTACCAGTGCCGGTGACTTTGAAATGGGTCTTACGATCAAGCCCATCGAGGCGAACGGAACTGAGACCAGCCTGCGTCGTCAAGTAGACTCGATTTGGATCACTCGTAAAATGGGGAGAACGTCCCCCTTGAACTGGACCGATAAGCGTTGATTCCCCGCCCGAAGCCGGAATCCACCTGAGGTCCACTCCGGTACTCTGACCGATGCCCGTGATTTCGCCTGGTTCCATCGTTGCGTCCGGCAGCACGTCGGGATCGTGCATCCTGAGATCAGCGAAAAGCTGATCGGATGTTGCACCCGATCCGAAGACAATCTTCTGCGAGTCAGGCGAGTAAGCAGGACTCGCGTAGTAGGCAGCGCGGCGCGTGAGCTGTTCCGGTTTTGAGCCGCCGTCCGCCGCTACTCGAAGAATGTGTCCGCCCTCGCGCGACCATGTGACGTAAGCAACGTAGCGCCCATCCGGCGACCACGCCGGCATGAACTCACCAACGGACGAATCGGTTAAGCGGCGCGGCGCGCCGGATGGCAGGTCCATCATCCAGAGTTTGTTCAGTGAGCTGAACACGACTCGCTTTCCATCGGGCGAAAGCGCCGGCCACCGAATCAATCGCGCTCGCACAGTCGGGCTATCGTCGACGCGGTTTTGAAAGTAGACGCGCGGCGCGATCTCGGCCTCGACCTTGGCGGTGAAGGGAATGACCGCGGCTTTGCAAGTCTCGAAATCTACTCGCTGAATCTTTCCGTTGATGGGAACGATGAGGGATTTGCCGTCGGGCATGAAAACGTAGCCGGGCATCGTGTCACGAGTCCCTCGCGATTCCTGATCGTCGCGCGTGACCGGATTGATCAGCCAGCGCTCTTCGCTGGTTTCGAGGTCTCGCACGCGCAGCGCCGTGCCCGATTCATAGCGAGTTGCGTAAACCAGCTTCTTGCCGTCGGGCGAAAGCACCGGCCGCATCGCGCTGCCTTAAGCGTTCGTAATCGTCGAGGTCTCGCTGGTCTCGCGGTCGAAGCGCACGATCTGCCAGAGCGGAAACTGAGCGTTATAAGTGAATGCCCCGTTGCGTTGGGCGTAGTAGATGAATCGCCCGTCGGGAGACGCGAAGGCGCCGTACTTGTTGCGGCGCGGCGGCTGAGGCGGACCCTGGCCCGGCTGTTGGGGCGGCGGCTCGGGTTCCCCTACGTGAATGCCATTGCCGCCGTCCTTGTGATACATCCACAACGAGAAGGTCCCGAGCCCTTCGGTTGATTTCGAAACGATGA
>JBGQGO010000831.1:0-2383 GCA_041497455.1 Blastocatellia bacterium
GTGATCGGCGACCTGCCGGACTTTTTCCATCCCCTTCGTCTTGCCGGTCTTTGATTTGTCGCCAAGGTCGTACCACGATTCGATTCCGGGCAGAAGCGCTTTGAACCCATTTTGCTTGAGACGCTTCAGGTGAGACTCCGACAGCAGTGACAGACTGCTCTCGGCGATGAAGTCCATGCTGTCGGGCGGCGCTGCCTCTTCGATCGCGTCCATGATGTCGTTGAACCGAACGCCGAAGTTCGGATCGTGCCAGCCAACAAGCGGCCGCTTGAACTTCTGGAGAAGGAATCGCAAATCCTCCTTGATCACGCCGGTGTCCAGCGGCTGATACGGGATGACCGAATCGATACAGAAGCTGCAGGTGTACGGACATCCCAGGCTGCCGATCATCGGAACCATCTTTATGAACGGCGCTTTCTTGAGAGTGGGCTCGATGAACTTCCATCGCTCGCGCACGCCAGGAAGCGCTGCAGGCTGCTGCCGGGCTGCCAGGTGTCTGCCCATTGGCCGATGTTGTGAGCAGTCCTCCAGGAGGTCGCAGACGACTTGTTTGTCGGTGAATCCCAGCACGTAGTCGAAGTACTTCGCTGCGTCCTGCGGGTAGCAGCGCGCGTGCGGGCCGCCGATTGCGGTTACGGCGCCTCTCGATCGAAAGAGGTTGCTGAGCGCGTACGCGAGTTGCGCTGCCTCGGTGAACGCGCCTATGAAGACAAGGTCGACATTGTCCGGCAACTCGTCTACCAGATTCTCAAAACCGGTGTAGCACACGAGCGTGACATCGTGTCCCTGTTGTTCGCACCACACCGCGATGACCTGGGGCATAATCGCGGCGAAATTGGCGTTCATCACGCGCGCAAACATTGCCCGAGTAGGCCCTTTGGAGACGAGGTCGATGACTCCGATACGAAGCTTTCGCATAATCGAAAGAGTATCCACCGATAGGGATAGATTAGCTGATTGTTAACTGCCTGCGCGTGCCTTTGAATACTAAAGCTCAAGTACCGGTTGGCAAGCGCTATTCATCCCGCTATTTGTTTGCGGGCTGCTCTATCTGCGGCGTTGAACTACGAAGCCACCGCTTCGAGATATCGTTGAAGATCACAAAGCCCATCAGCAGCATCAACATCACCAGTCCGACTTGCATCATGCGCTCTTTGATTCGCAGACTCAGCGGTAAACCGAACAAGCCGAGGAACGCCTCGAGCAAAATCATGAAAATCAGCCCGCCATCGAGCACGGGTATCGGCAGCAGATTAAAGATGCCCAGGTTAAGCGACAATAGCCCCGCCAGTCTGATTACTTGCCCCGAGCCTTCCTCCGCCGCCTGTCCAACTATCTGAGCGATTCCGACCGGACCGGTCAGAATGTCGCTCGCCGAGCGCTTGCCTACGAACACTTGCCCAAGCGCCGTCCTGGTGAGTTGAATTATTCGAATGTTCTCGTCGACCGAGTATCGGACGGCTGCGATCAAAGATAATCGCTGATTCACAGTCTCGCCGCCCGTTATGATCTGCCCGAAGCCTAATCGCAACTCGCCCTGGTCGATTCGTGGGGTCGCCGTGATGTCCAAACTAGCATCGTCGCGTTTGACCGTGAGAGTCAGCGGCTTATCGGAGCTGCTGCGAATCACTTTGATAATCTCTTCCGCGCCATACCGGTTCTGCTCGACTCGAGCGCCGTTGACCTTGATGATGTTGTCACCCGGTTTAAGGCCTGCTTCCGCCGCCGGCTCGCCTGGCTTGACCTTGTCCACGGTCAGTCGTAGATCCTCAGCTCTAAGCCCGGCGTCCCCTATCTTCTCTTGATCGATAGCGCGCGAGCCAACGTGCAACGTGATCTGTTTGGCCTCGCCATCGCGCTTGACGGTGATCGACAGGTCTTGATCCGGGTTCACCGCGATGGTGTCTTCAAGGTCCCGCCACTTGGGGTCGGTTCTTCCATCGGCCTTTACGATCAAGTCGCCCGGCTGCACACCGGCTTTCTCGGCGGGGGAGTCCGGCTCGACCCGTCTTACAAGAGCGGGTTTGTCGAGATAGGCGGGCACTTCGTGGTGAATCATCGCCATCACGGCTGGAATGGCGAGCGCCGCCAAAATGTTCATCACTGGGCCCGCGACCGCGACGCAGAGCCGTTGCCACTTAGGCTTTGACATAAACTCGTCGGGCGCGCCGGTTCGCTGTTCATCCAGGTTCTCCCCAGCCATCTTCACATAGCCGCCCAACGGTATGAGGCTGATGCGATAGTCGGTGTCGCCCTTCTTAACACCCCACAGGCGCTTGCCAAATCCAACGCTGAATACATCGACTCGAATACCGAAAAACTTCGCGACTATGAAGTGACCGAACTCGTGGATCACTACCAAAGCACCGAGCACGAGAACGAA
>JBGQGO010000832.1:0-2379 GCA_041497455.1 Blastocatellia bacterium
CTCGCCCACCTAGCCGAGCAGGAAAAACGCCTCGTACGCGAAGAGGGCTATCTGCGCGGCGAAATCAAAGGCGCACGCAATGTGCGCACCCTGACAGGCGATAGCACCGCGATGAAGAAGGTCCGTCAAGCGATCAGCCAAGTGGCGCCGACCGATAGCACGGTCTTGATCCTCGGCGAAACCGGCACCGGCAAGGAGCTGGTGTACCCGTCCATTGCAGCCGAAGGTTGGTTAGGTTCGATGGGCCGGGCCGGGTGCTACCCACTGCTCGCAGCGGCTTCGGCGGCTAGCGCGGCCTGCAGCGTTTGCCACTGCTCGGCGAACTTACTCAACCCTTCTTTCATCCAGCGGCCGGTTTCTTCCAGCACACTCTTGAGACTGAAGTTTGCCAGATTCACTCGAAGTGATTGCAGAACACTCACAATCACACTCCGCCGATGGGCTCCCTTGGCAGTCTGGTTGGTCCGACCGGCTTTGCGGTCTTGAGCCGGACTTCGCAAGTTACGCTCGGATTGATTATTGGTCGCCTCCACCGCCGGCTCTAATACAAACGTGAACAACTCCTCCGCCATCAACAACCGTGTCAGTTCCTTGACCAGATTCGTGAAGTCACGCTCGTGCGGCGGCATCTTGGGCGTCGTCTCATCGGGATGCGGCAGCAGCAAGTCACACAGCCGACCTTCCAACTCCGCAACCCGTTGCTTACGGCCTTCTTCGCCCAGGCGACCATCCGCCGCCGAACGCTTGCCGTCGCGAAAGATCTCCAACAGCCCGTCCAAGAAACGCTGGTACTTGGATTCCTTGGGATACATCAAGGCCAGCTTGATCGCCTTGCGCAGCAGATGCGCCCAGCATTTCTGCGCCTTCGTGAATCGGCCGTTGTAGACGCCGGCATCATCGCTCACGCCAATGCCGTTGAACACGTCCGGCGGCAACATCGCGTCCAGCGTGGCGTCGTCCTTGTGGCAACCGAACAGAAACACTTGATGGCACTGCGACGCAAACGCCCACAGCGAACATTTGTCGTTGCCCACCTTCCAACCGGTCTCGTCCATATAGACCATGGCAGCATGTGCGATCAACTGGCACAGCGTGTCATATTCCTCTTCCCAGTGATTGGCTAATTGACGCAGCAAAGCATCGGCCTGGGATTTGGACAACGGCAACTGACAGAAAAAGCCCAGCACTTCACAGGCCTTGTCGATGGAGATGCCGATGAGGTACACCAAGAACGCCAACACGACTAAGATCTCAAGCCCATACTCACAACGCGGCGTGACGCCGGGAATGCGGGGCTCTTTGCCGTCCGGACCCGCGAAGATGCGATAGCCCACGCGCACCGCTTTGCCATCGAGCAAACGCCAGACGGCCCGTTCACGCACGAGTTGGCAGTCGGCGCGGCGAACGTTGTCGGGATAAACATCGTCCACGCGTTCCGCCTCGGCAAACTTCAGGGCGGTCGGCGTGCGGCCCGGCGATTTCTTGCGGCGGCGGCGGCCGCGGCGCCGTTCGATTTCCGCCTCGACACTATAGGAGTCGTTGGGCGTTGGCGAGTTGGGAGGAGGAGACATCGCTTCGTGGGCCACTTCGGGTTCATACTGTGCGAGACGTTGAGTGAGTCGACGTTTGTCCGCTTCCAGTCGTCGGATCGATTGGTGGAGTCGGTCGAGGATGTCGAGCAACTGCTCCACCGAGAGTTTGCCGCTGCGCGCGTCGCTGCGAACCTGGGCAAGATCGAGAACCAAGTGGGGACCATCCATGAGCAGAGCACCGCCGATTCAGAGATTCAGGGGAAATAACCCAACCGCGAAGCTCCATCGTTCCCCAGGCAATCGAGAGCGAAGCAAGGGCGTCGTGGAACGATGGAGCCCGATCGTGGTGCGTCATCAAGGTGTGAATCGCGGCAGCGACTTCAAGGTGCGGCGTCGTGGTGCACTTGCATCCTACGCAACGAGTCAAGGCCCCAACCCAAAATCGACCCAGCCGCTGACGCCGCGAGAATGGACGGGTACGTTTTGATCACGTGCTCGTTGGTTGTCTCGTGGAGGAGATAGAAGCTCTTCTCCTTCGCACGATTGTGGAGATTGATCAGCCGCCGCTGCGAGCGCGTGTGCGATCGCAAGGATAGGGTCTGTGTGACGACATTGTCGTCGCGCTCATCGAATCGCACTCCCTCCAGAATCGCACTGTGACTGATGGCCGTCGCGTTCAGGAACACATCGGCGCCACGCTCTACAAAGTGCTCGTCACCCACGAACTGCGACATCCAGGCATCTTCATCAGCCTTTTTGTTTTCCTGATTTTGCACGGCGACTGGAAACGCAAAGAAGCCGCCGCCCGTAGAACGGGCCGCGACCGCAATGAGCGACGCTGGTACCC
>JBGQGO010000833.1:0-2371 GCA_041497455.1 Blastocatellia bacterium
CACTTGAAGCACGGGGCGAATACGTACAAGGGTAAGGTTGTGTACGAGGCCGTCGCTTTGAATCAGGGGCTTGAATACACGCCGATTGATAAAGTGATTTAGCGGCGAGTGACCAGCATCAGCAGGCAGCCATGTCTCGGAAAAGAATTCAGGACTACTACGATTCGCCAGGCCTTTTTCGGGAGGAG
The DNA here is from genome assembly GCA_041497455.1 of Blastocatellia bacterium. Classification (GTDB taxonomy): domain Bacteria; phylum Acidobacteriota; class Blastocatellia; order UBA7656; family UBA7656; genus Onstottus_A. Next base: position 189 of record JBGQGO010000833.1, read on the forward strand.
CTGCCGTCGAGAGTCGACCAGAGCCTGTATCGTCTGGTCAACTGCGATGCGTTTGATTGGCTGGATTCAGCTCAAGCCTGTTCTATAGAAGCAGTAGTAACCGACCCGCCCTACGGCCTGATTGAGTATTCCGAAGAGCAACTACGGAAACGGAAAACCGGCAAGGGCGGCGTCTGGCGCATTCCTCCATCATTCGACGGTTGTCAGCGCGCTCCTCTGCCCAGATTCACGGTTCTCAGAGAAAGTGAGCGGAAGCAGCTTCGCGAATTCTTTGCGCGTCTCGCAAAACGTCTAATGCGAGTTATGGTTCCCGGCGCTCACGCGTTCATCGCAACCAACCCCCTGGTCTCACATCTCGTATATGAGCCGTTCATCGCGTCGGGCTTCGAAAAGCGAGGCGAGATCATGCGGCTTGTGCAAACTCTCCGCGGTGGCGACCGGCCCAAGAATGCTGAGCGCGAATTCGAGATGGTGACGGTGATGCCGCGCTCCTGCTGGGAACCGTGGGGACTGTTCAGGAAGCCTTGCGAGGGTCGCGTTCAGGACAATCTACGAAAGTGGCGCACGGGCGGGTTGCGTCGCGTCTCAGCGAAGGAACCATTCAAGGACGTCATCGAATCCGCTGTCGCTAGAAACGGCGAGCGAGCCATCGCCGCCCATCCTTCGCTCAAGCCACAACACTTCGTGCGGCAAATTGTGCGTGCGTCGCTGCCATTTGGTGAGGGGACTATTCTCGATCCTTTCATGGGCTCTGGTTCCACGATCGCAGCAGCGACCGCCTGCGGATTAACGAGCATTGGCTTGGAGATCAATAGCGAGTACTTCGAAATGGCGGTCAAAGCTATTTCCTTGCTGGCCGCACTTACTACGAGGGCCCCTTCCGCGCGCCTTCAACTGCCGCCTCGCATGAACTTCTGTCCGGCCGAGTAGTTGAAGAACGCCGCCATAAAAAAGATCAACGCCGACCCGGCGGTCACTACCAGAAGCGGCGACCGGCTGGTCTGATAGGCATCGACGCTCAGGTAGACGAAGATCAGAGCGAGGAGAGCGCAGACGATTGCGTTCCTGTGATATGCGTAGCTGGTTCTTTGGGCGGCGGTCCTGTTGCGCCGGATGAGCTCGTTCAGAGCCCTGACTTCATCTTCACACGCGCCCGTGCAAGCGACGCCGTTGCCGACATCAACCGCGCAGGCATGGCAGAGAGCCTTGTTGCAGTTCTTGCAGATTGCAACCGCGTCGACGCCCTCGTGGTTGAAGCACTTCATAAGGTTGGGCGTAGCATAGACTTCAGTCTCTGTCCGGCGATCTGAGCGACGAGGTATCGAGCGGACACAGACTAAAGTCTATGTTACTTCGGCTCTCGCCATTCGAAGATTGTCGTTGAGCTGGGCGTCCCGGCGCACGCGCCAGATCTTGCTGTCGAGATAGTAGTGAGTGAACGCGCCGCCCCAGATGAATGCCATCCAGAAGCTGTCCGGCTTGACTATCGTGTAGTGCGGGATGTGATACAGCGCGCCAAACACCAGCGCAAACCCGATGTACGTCCAGACGCTTTTGCTGATCATCGACGCAGCGCCGTAATTCTTGGAGGTCGTTCGTCCGTACTTGTTCCGGTTGTGAAACCAGATGATCCGGTGGTACTGGATGTTGTGATAGATGGTAAGCGTTGCAACCGCCGCCAACGCCGCCGCTGACGGAGGCTGTACCGGCTCGAGCAGCCTGAGCACAATCCAATGCATGGGCACTGCAGCCCCGAGCAAAAGCAGTTTTGGAATGTTCGCCGGGCGCCTCGAATAAAGCTTCTGAGCCTGCCGTCCGACAAACAGAATCAGCGATACGACAAATGCCGAGAACACCAGCGTCTCAAACCACCAAATAGATTCCGATTGCGGCGAAAGCCCCATTCCTTCCAATCGCTCTTTTGCCGCAAAGCTGTGAGTCAGAAAGCGGACGAACGGATAAGTCATTGCCAGCAGAATAAAGGCGCGGTCGATCAGATTGTCGATCTCGGCCAGGTCGTCGTTCTTCTTCTTATAGAGAATCATGAACCCGTAGTGCTGCTTCACCAGATGATAGTAAGCCCACATTGACGCAAAGAAGAAAAACACCGGTCCCCACGCCTCGGTTCCCAACAGCTTCGCCTGGCCTGCAAGCACCATCGCCGGACCAAGCAGGAACAACGA
>JBGQGO010000834.1:0-2364 GCA_041497455.1 Blastocatellia bacterium
GGCGCTGCGGCCCGCGTCGAAAAGGTTGAACGTGACGCTCGCGCCGACTGTGTAATCTGAGCTTCCGTTTGCAAGGTTCTGCGCGCTGATACCGTAGGTCCCAAACGCGTCGACCCTGGGCAAGTACTCACCGCGAACGCCACGCGTTCGTTCCTTGCCGGACTTCAGGGCAAGACCCGCGCGAGCGAGGTCTGCGCGGCGGTCGAGCGCGAGTTGTATCAGCTCCGCTTGTGTTCCGGTGTTGAAAGTCTTTTCGCCGAGCTGGCCGGTCACGCTTTGTGGCGTCTCGACGGCAACGCCCAGCACCGTGTTCAGCGCAGCCTGTGCGATCACCAGATCACCCTCGGCTTGAATCTGCTGCTGGCGAAACTCGGCGAGCTGGACCTCGGCCGAAAGGGAGTCCGACTGAACAACCACGCCGGCGTCGACCAGATCGCCGATGCGCTTCACGTCGGCGGCCGCGGACTTGACGGCTTCGCCGGCGACGTCCTTCTTCGCCTGCGCGACAAGCACGCCGTAGTAATCTCGCAGCACCTCGAAGCGGACTTGTTGCTCGACCGATTCCCTCTGCGAGTCTGCCTGCTGTTGCCCGATGCGAGCCTGGCTAATCCGAGTGTCTGATTGCTTCTGATCGAACAACGGGAGGCGAAACGTTATCGATGAGCGAAAGTTGCCGAGCGAGTCGGGATCGTTTAAGAACTGCGGATCGAAGTTCTGGGGCCCGAACCGGCCTTGCTCGAGCAGAGACCCGAACACGAACACAGGGTTGTTGCTTCGGATGAATGTTTCGCCGAGTTGAAGCAGCGGAAAGCGGCTGGCGCGGGCTTCGCCCAACTGAGCGTCGGCCATTTCGCGGCCGGAGCTTGTTACCTTGATCAACGGGTTGCTTCGAAGCGCGATCTCGATGGCGACAGACAGCGTCAGTCCATCTGAAGGTGTTTGCGAGGATGGCTGTCCCTGAGCGCGAACATTGGTCAGCTGGCCCGGGTAGAGCTGAACGACCGCCGCCAACAGGACCATCGAACCAACTCTCCTGACGAAGCGGCTTTGGGGAGTTCCCAGGGAGCGCCTTGCTGGATGGCGCGATTTCGTCATCACTATCATATCGTTACCCGTTTAGGTCTTATTCGCAGGGAGCGTGCCAAGACGTATGCAAGCATCATCCTTTGCTCCCAGCCAGCGAAGAAAGTTCATCATCGGACACCAGTTGGTGAATGCCGATTGGATCAGATTCACGGCGACGAAACCGGTGAACAAGAACCAGTACGGGCTAACGTAGTAGCCCAACAAGAGACTGGCCAGCACGAACGTGCCGGCTACCAATCGCAAATACCTTTCAACGGTCATGTTATGCTCTCCTTAGTGCCACTCCCGCGCGGATGATAGCTGAAGAATCATCTTGACGGCATCACTATATTACCATATAGTGATTTAGTCAAGGTAAATCCGCGAAGGCCGGTCTTGAGAGGTTTATCAGATGAAGAAGGCCACAAGGGTCGCCACCAAAACCCGTGAACTCAAAGGCGGGGCGTCAAAACAACGCCACAAGCAACTTACCGAAGAGGCGCTCGAGTTGATTGCCGCGCGATTTCGTGTGCTTGCCGAGCCGATGCGGCTGAAGATCCTGGACGCGTTGGGCGAAGATGAAATGAGCGTCACCGAACTGGTCGACGCGACCGCGGCCGGTCAGGCGAACGTGTCCAAGCACCTGGCAATGTTGGCCGATGCGCGACTGGTGGCTCGCAGAAAGGAAGGGCTCAACGTTTACTATCGCGTGGCCGACGAGACGGTCTTCGATCTGTGCGATGCGGTGTGCTCGAGTCTGGGCGATAGACTGGCCGCTCAGCACGACGCGGTCAGGCACTTCTCAGGAAGATAGTTGTCGGCTACGAAGCTAGGAGCAAGCGGCACGCCGAGGCTACTTAACCTTAGTCACCGGTTGATCCGGGTGCGCCGGGTTGGGGATCAGCCGTCCTCTCGCGCAATCTACCAGGAGGTCCAGCTTCTCCAATACCGTTTGCCCGATGATTACCTCGTCGCCAAGGACAAGAGCTTCGTCCACTGTTGAACGACCATCGATATCAATGTCCACGGCTTCGGTGACGCCTACGGCATCCTTGCGGCCGTCAGCGTATTCGGCAATCCGCTTGCCCAGGATCTCGAGACCAAGTTCTTGCACGACGTGAACCGGCAGGACCGTGCGCACCGCTCCCGTATCAACAAGCGCATCGGCGACGTAATGTCGCACCTGGTCTTTCGGGAGTTGACCGCGTCGCACCAGTCCTTCGTCAATCGCGTTTGTCAGCGTAACTTCGGTTCTCACTTCTCCCATCGTATCAACCTTTTCTCTGTTTAGTACCAGCA
>JBGQGO010000835.1:0-2363 GCA_041497455.1 Blastocatellia bacterium
ACGTTCAGATTAAGGGTTATCCGATTCGAATGCCGCTCGATGTAATGCTGGTGTTTTCGGCGAACCCCGAAGATTACACCGCACGCGGCAAGATCATCACGCCGCTCAAGGACCGCATCGGGTCCGAGATCAACACGCATTACCCTGCCAGCGTCGAAGAGGGCGTCGAGATCACCAGACAAGAGGCGTGGCTGAGCCGCGACGGGCAAAAGCTCAACGTGCCCGAATTCATAATGCGCGCGGTCGAACAGATAGCCTTTGAAGCTCGCACGGACCAGCGCGTGGACAAGCGCTCAGGGGTCAGTCAGCGGCTTCCAATCTCGGCGATCGAGAATGTTATCTCAAACGCCGAACGTCGCAGGCTTGTCACGGGCGAGCCTGAGATCGTGCCGCGTATTTGCGATATCTACGCGGCGCTGCCGTCGATCACCGGCAAGCTCGAGCTTGAGTATGAAGGCGAACAGCGAGGCGCGAACGCCGTCGCGCGCGACCTTATCAAGACTGCGGTCGGCAAGACTTTCGAGGCATACTTCGAGCACATCGACTGCTCGGAGATCATCGCCTGGTTCAACGATGGCGGGTCGATTCGCGTCAGCGATTCCGACAGCGCTGAGCGGTGCCTGACAAGCTTCCGGCATGTAACCGGCTTGTTTGATGCGGCTATTCAATCGGGTCTGACCACGAAGTCTCAGCCCGAAACTCTGGTCGCTGTGTGCGAATTGGTGCTCGAAGGCTTGCACGCGCAGAAGAAGATCAGCCGTAGCGAAGAGCGCGGGTACATGGCGGCCAAACAGGAGCCGCGCGGCCAGGGTTACGACAGCTTCAGTCGCTCGCGAAAAATAAACTGATCGTCATTGGTCATTGGTCAGTGGCAATTTGTACTAAAGAGCGGACCAATGACAAATGACCGATGACTAATGACAAAGGAGCCAACAATGCCCATCGCATGGCACGCACCTTACGAGATGTTGAAGCCGGAAACGCATGACATGGCCCGCGCCATTCAGTCGCTTATGGAGGAACTTGAAGCGATAGACTGGTATGGGCAGCGCATGGATGTTACCCATGATGACGAACTGCGGCGGGTCCTCGAGCACAACCGAGACGAAGAGAAGGAACACGCCTCGATGCTATTGGAGTGGATTCGGCGCCACGACACCCGGTTCGATGAGGCGCTGCGAACCTATCTGTTCACGGCCGGCGATGTACTTGCCGTCGAAGAAAAGTCGGAGAAGTCTGAATCGTGATACGTGATACGATGATTCGATAACTGATAGACCTGCTCCGGTCACGCATCACGCATCACGAGTAACGCATCACGCATCACGTGTCACGCATCACGTGTCACGAATCAACGTAGTATGGCTTTCACGAAATACACAAAGTGGGACGGTGTAGATTTGGAGTCGCTGAGTCTCGAAGACTTGCTCGAGCGGCTCGCGGATTTCCTCTTACAAAGCGGCTTCGAGAGCCAGTATTCGCGCTACTGGGGCGACGAGCAAGAGCGCACATTAGAAGCGCTGCGCGACGCTATAATGCGCGCGCTGATGGAAGGGCTGCTGTCCGATGAAGAGCTTGAAGCGCTTTCAGACGAGCGCGGCGAGCTAAACGAACAAGCAGTCTCCGAGTTGCTCGACCGCCTGATCGAGCGGCTCATCGAAGAAGGCTATATCTCGCTGAGTGAGGGGCCGCCGCCCTACCAACAACAAGAGACGGACTTCGCATCGCAAGCGGGGCGGACCGGTAAGCCCATCGAGCGTAGCGTCAAGTTCGAGATGACTGACAAGGGCCTCGACTTCCTCGGATTCAAGGCGCTAAAGGAACTGATCGCGTCGCTTGGGAAATCGTCTCTCGGCCGCCACGATACTAATCAGCTCTCGACTGGCATCGAGGCCAGCGAAGCTCCCAAGCGCTACGAGTTCGGCGACACGTTGAACCTGGACGTGAACGCGACGCTTCGCTCGGCCATTCAGCGCGAAGGGTTGGGTGTTCCGATCAATCTCGAATACGCGGACCTGATGGTTCACCAGACTGAGTATCAAAGTTCGTGTGCGACAGTATTGATGCTTGACTGCTCGCATTCGATGATCCTCTACGGCGAAGACCGATTCACACCGGCGAAACGAGTGGCGCTGGCGCTGACCCACCTGATCCGGACTCAGTACCCGGGCGACTCGCTGCGCGTAGTGCTGTTTCACGATTCCGCCGAAGAGATCCCGCTTTCCGCTGTGGCTCGCGCGCAGGTCGGGCCGTATCACACCAACACCCGTGAGGGCTTGAGGCTCGCGCGGCGCATCCTCATGTCTCAGCGCAAGGACATGCGCCAGATCATCATGATCACCGACGGAAAGCCTTCGGCGATG
>JBGQGO010000836.1:0-2361 GCA_041497455.1 Blastocatellia bacterium
ACGCGGGAGATGGCCGGTGTGATGGTCACGAGCACGATCGGCAAAGTCGAAGCGCTCGGCCTTGTCATCGGTACGTTGTTGATCCTAATACGCGTTGCGAACTGGCGTTCGAGACATTCGAGCCGCGCAATCAAGACGCTCCAAGCAGTCCTACTACTCTTGATGATTGCGTCGGCGGGACTGTCGCGGTTCTGGATTTCACCGGCGATGGTGTCGCTGCGTGCGCAGATGGGCGGCCACATCGACGACGTGGCGGTGACCGATCCAATGCGAATTCAGTTCAACGACCTGCATCAGTATTCGGTGGGGCTGATGAGCGCAGCGATGATCTCCGGAATCGTGGTGTTATTTCTCACTGTTCGATCATGGCTCAAGCGGTAGTGGCGGTCACTCCTCGCGACAAGCGATTCGGGGCACCGGGCTGATTAGCATTTCCTGTTCGGCGACACGCGCAAGTCTGCAGCACACGGACAACCGTTTGACTCGGGCAGACAGACCTGAATATTATCGTGATATGAGCGAGCCGCTTATCATCGAAGAGGGCCCGATGCCACTGGAACTGGCGGTCAGGTTTGAGAAAGCCAGGCGCAATCTGCTGTGGTTCAACGAACACGTCAGGGAGCTAGGGGTGTACGAACGTTATCGTGGTTGTTACGTCGCTGCTGCGAGCGAGGAATTGTTTGTTGCCGATACGCCGGAAGAACTTAGGCGTCTAGTCAGCGAGAAGTATCCTGATGAGGCGCCACACGTCCGCTACATCCCGCGCAAGAAGCTGAGCCGAATCTATGCGTGTCAACGGTGAATGGTTGGAGTGTGACAATGGACGACAAGATCATCATCACTGTGGAACCAGAGAACGCAGAACTCAACCGGCGGCTGGCACAGTTCCGTCGGAACGGGCAATGGCTAACCCAGCACGGAGCACCGTTTTTCGAGCGATTTCGGGGTCAATATATCGCGGTGTCCGAAGGCGAGGTTTTCGCCTGCCGCGACGCCTTAGGTGCGCAAAGCCTGGCCAAACAGAAACATCCCGACGACGAGCCGTTCGTGCAGTACATACCACAAGAAAGATACGAGCGAATCTATGCGTGTTGATGGTCGCTGGCATCTATTCGACGATGGCATTCTGAGGCCAGTCGTTGATGCATTCGTTCAGACGCCCGAGGGAACATGGCAGGCTGCCATGTTGCTGCTGGACGCAGGGGCCGATCGGACGGTGTTTGAGGCCCGGCTCTTGACTATGCTTCAGACGCTTGCCGTGCCGGCGGATGAAGCACCAGAACTCGGAGGCGTTGGAGGGAAGACCACATGCATCTTCGTTCAGACTCGCCTCGGCTTCGTGCGAGACGATAGGCAGTTAGTGACCGTTCAAGGACCGTTTGGCGTTTTCACCAATCCTACGAGCAGCGACGTTTCCATTCTGGGCCGCGATGTGACGAACAATTTCGACGTCATCTACAGCTTCCCTCGCCGCGAAGTGATGCTGCTCGCTCCGCCCCACAGCTACCAGATTCAACTTCCATCCTGAGCGCAAGTTCTGATTCCAAGCGAAAGCGCATATGCGTTTCCTGCCTTGACGATTATCCAAGCGAACTATAATCTCGCCTGAACTCGTGGAGACATCAGCAGAGAAAAACGAAACGGCTCCGGCCGAAGCTAACGTGCGGACCGCGCTTCCGCGAAGCCTTGGCTTGATCAGCGCGATCGCCGTGTTGATTGGCTCGACCATCGGTACGGGCATCTTTCGCTCTCCGGCTGGAATCGCCGGCAAAGTCCCGGATGAGGGGTTGTACTTACTCCTATGGGCGCTCGGTGGTTTCTTTTCTCTGTGCGGCGCTCTGACTCTCGCAGAGCTTGCAGGAGCGTTGCCGCACACCGGCGGAGTGTTCGTGTACCTGCGCGAAGGATTTGGACGCTTGCCGGCGTTTCTGTTTGGTTGGTCCGAGCTGACCATCATCCGCGCTTCTGCGCTCGGTGCAGTCGCCACCGTGTTCGCCGAATACGCACTGCGGCTGCTCGGCAAGCAAAGCCCGGCTGCCGTGCATTACGTCGCTGCGGGCGCGATCCTTCTCGTCGCCGTCTTCAATATTCTTGGCGTCAAGCTCGGCGCGCTGGTCCAGAATCTGACAACCGGAGCGAAGTACGGCGCGCTGGTGATACTCGTGCTGGCCGCGTTCTTGATCGGAGGAAACAACCCCGCGCCGGCGCCGACTCGAACGGCCGAAGTGCCGAACGAGACGTCGTTAGTGATGTTCGGGCTGGCGTTCATCTCCTTGTTGTGGGTGTACGACGGCTGGGCGGATGTGACCTTTCTCAGCGGAGAAGTGAAGCGCCCCGAGCGCAACTTACCGCTCACGATCA
>JBGQGO010000837.1:0-2360 GCA_041497455.1 Blastocatellia bacterium
AGCTGCTGCTCACAGCCTTCGAACCGTTTGGCGGTGAGGGCCTAAACCCCTCACTCGAAACTGCCCGTCAGATGGAGAAGATCAACTTTCCCGATGCGCTCGTTCGCGTCGCCGAGCTGCCCGTTGATCGATACCGCGCTGTAGAAATCGCACTCGGACTTATACACGCAGACCGCCCCGATATCGTGATCATGCTTGGAGAAGCAGGAGCCCGATATCGCGTCAATCCCGAGCGCGTCGCGATCAACGTCGATGACTTTCGCATCCCTGACAACGCGGGCAATCAGCCTAAGGATGAACCCATCATCGGAGGCGGACCTGTTGGATATTTCTCAACTCTTCCGGTTCGCGCAATCGCCGGCCGGATCATCAAGGCGCACATTCCGGCGGCGATCTCAAACAGCGCCGGCGCGCATTTGTGCAACAGGCTCTTCTACAGCGTGATGCACACGATCAGCGTCGAAGGCCTGCCCATCAAAGCGGGCTTCATACACTTGCCGTATCTTCACGATCAAGCAATCAACAAGTATCCGGATGTTCCCAGCCTGTCGCGGGAGTCGGTAGTCGAAGCAGTGCGGCTGGCGATCGAAGTTTCGCTTAGCGCTGAGAGCCAGTAGCATAGACCTTAGTCTGTGTGGCCTCAGGTCTAGTCAACTCGCACAGCCACACAGACTAAAGTCTATGCTGCCTACTGGACAGTCTACGGTAAATTTAGGATCACAGCTTTACTTGCTTGACGGAGATAACGCCGGGCAGCGAAGCGAGAGCGCTTAGCGTTTCTTCGGACATAGGCTGGTCGATCTGAATCAGCGCGAGCGCGCTCTCACCTATCTTCTTGCGTCCGAGGTAGAGCCGCCCGATGTTGACGTTGTTCTTGCCGATGAACGTAGCGATGCTGCCGAGCACCCCCGGTTGGTCGCGATTGAACAGGAGGAGCATGTGCCCCTTAGGAATCGCTTCGAGACTAAAGCCGTTGATGCGAACTATGCGTCCGTCGCGGCGGCCGAACAGCGCGCCCGCCACTTCGCTCTCGCTCTCGGCGGTCACCGCGCGCACTCGAATCATGCTCGCGAAGTCTCGCGCGCGGCGCGATAGCGACTCGCTGACCTTGATGCCTCGCTGCTCGGCGACGATCGCGGCGTTCACCATGTTCACGCGCTCGATCACCGGGCCGAGCATTCCGGCAAGCACCGCGTGAGTGATCGGCTTCACGTCGTGCTCGGTGACCTCGCCAGAGTACTCGATAGCCACTTCGCGCAAGTCGTGGCCGAACACCTGACCCTGAAAGAGCCCGATCTTCTCGCCGAGCGTGATGTAGGGTCCGATGGCCGCAAGCAACTCAGCGGTCACCGCCGGCATATTGACCGCGCCGCGAACGGTGCCGTGTTTGAGATAGTCGAGCACCTGCTCGGCGATCATCGTCGCCACTCCAAGCTGAGCTTCGGTAGTCGATGCTCCGAGGTGCGGCGTGGTGATCACCTGCTCGAGTGCGAGCAGCGGATTGTCCGCCGGCGTTGGTTCCTGTTCGAACACGTCAAGCGCAGCGCCCGCGACCTTGCCTGAGCGAATTCCTTCGGCCAGCGCGAGTTCGTCAATCAGTCCACCGCGCGCGCAGTTGATCAGCCGCACCCCGGGTTTCATCTTTTCAATCGCTGCTGCGTTGATCAAATAGCGGGTCTCGTCCGTTAACGGAGTGTGCAGCGTGATGAAATCGGCGCGCGCTATCAGTTCATCAAGCGCGATCATCTCGATGCCGAGTTCGTGCGCGGCTTCTCGCGTGAAGTAAGGATCGTAAGCCAGGATGCTCATCCCGAATGCGCGCGCTCGCTCGGCGACGGCGGTTCCGATGCGGCCGAGTCCGATGATCCCCAGCGTCTTGCCCATCAACTCGACGCCAAGGAATTTGTTCTTTTCCCAGCGGCCGGCTTTTGTGGAATTCACCGCCTGCGGAATCTGACGCGCGAGCGCAAGCAGCATTGCCATGGTGTGTTCGGCGGTGGTGACCGTGTTTCCGGCAGCGGCGTTCATCACCACAATGCCGCGTTGCGTGGCCGCGCCGACGTCTATGTTGTCAACGCCGGTGCCGGCCCGGCCTACGACGCGCAGGTTAGTAGCCTGGTCGATCAAGTCGGCGGTCACCCTGGTCTTGCTGCGAACGATCAGCGCGTCGTAGCCGCCGATTATTCGAGCGAGTTCGTCGGCGCCGATCGAAGGTTGTTCGTCTACCGTCACGCCGCTGGCTGATCTCAGCTTGTCAACGCCGGTCTTTTCTAGTCCGTCACAAACGAGAATGCGCATAAGAATTTCGAACTTCGGATTTCGAAGCTCGGATTGTACCGGACGAGCAGACTTCCTTCCAC
>JBGQGO010000838.1:0-2356 GCA_041497455.1 Blastocatellia bacterium
GCGCAAGGCGTTCGGTGTTCTTGCCAACAACCCCAATGCCGGCGAAGGTGCCAGCGTTGTGACTGAAGGCGAGACGATGGTGATGGTCGGCGCGGCCGTGTCGGTCGGCGACTGGATCACTTCGGCTGCAACCGGCTTCGGTGCCGCCACGACTTCTTCGGTCGATCAACTCATTCTTGGGCGCGTCAAGACGGCGGCTGCTTCGGGAATGCTCGCGACCGTTGACGTGGATGTGCTCCGCGTCGGCCCCATCGCTTAATCGACGTAACAGGAGAACACCATGCCTCTTATCCAAGGTCGCGATCTACACGTCGATATGGCGTTGTCGAACATCATGATCGGCCGGCGTCCGAGCGGTTTCATCGCGGATCAGTTGCTCCCGGTCATTCCGGTCGCCAAACAGTCGGACTTCTATTACAAGTCCAATTACCTCGAAAGCATCATGTTCGAGCAGGACTTGGACACGCGCGCCAAAGGCGCAAAGTCCCGCGAAGTCTATTGGTCGATCTCGTCCGACAACTACTTCGCCAAGAACTTCGCGCTCGGTACGCGCTGGTTCGGTGAAGACGTTGTGAATGCGGACGATCCGATCAAGTACGCTCGGCGCTCCGCGCGCCTTGTGACCGACCGTTTGCTGATGGCCTACGAGATGCGCGTGGCCGCGCTCGCCGCCGTCTCAACCAACGTGGGCACGACCTACAGCGTCCTCACCGGATGGTCGAACACGACCGGCTCCCGCGTCTATGACGATTTGCTCACCATCAAGGAAGCATTCCGTCAGATCACCACGTTGAAGCCCAATCTGGTGATCATTCCCGAAGAGACGATGACCTTCGTGCGCCGGAACGACCAAATCCGCGACATCCTGTTCGGCGACCGTGGCGGCGTTGCCACGGACGATCAGATCGCGAACTTGATCGGCGTGCCGAAAATCCTCGTCCCCACGATCTTCGTCAACAGCGCGGGTGTCCGCGAGACGCAGATCGGCTCCGGTGTGAAAGCTCCGGTGTGGGGCAAGAAAGCCTTCTTCGCTTATGTGGGCGACGTTCGCTCCGAGGAAGAGCAGGACACTTGGATGACGGCCTTCCGTTGGACCGATCCGACCTTTGGCGTACCGTTTGCCATCAGGGCCTTCCCCTATGACAGCGAGCGCCGTTCTCAGAAGGTCGAAGCGTCCTACTATCAGGCCGAGAAGATCGTTTCCGCCGAGCTTGGGCTGGCGATCAACTCCATCATCTAAAGATCGCGCCCTGCTCCCTCCCTTCGCGATCCTTGAAAGGCCCCCGGTGCCTCCCCGTGGGGCCTTTCTCTTGCCTGAAAATCGATAACAGGATATGAATTTCGGTATATAGCGGAGGCTACTCATGAAAATCGTTATCGCTTGCGGCTCCATGCCGTTTGGGCCGCATACGCCCCAACATCGTTCTCTCGGCGGCTCGGAGACGGCCGCTCTCATGCTCGGCAAAGCGCTGGCGAAGCGCGGCCATGAAGTCTCGATGTTCTGCAATCTTCAGAAGGACGGCCCCGATGCTTTCAGGGCCGGCAAGGCTGACGATGGCGTGTTTTATCACAGCCTCGAAAGCTATCCTACATACGTTACCGGAATTCAGCACGATCTTTTGATCGCTGTGCGCGATCCTCGGTTCGTCACGATGCCGACGCAATCGAAGAAGAAAGTGTTGTGGATGCACGACATCGCGACGAAGCGCGGGATGCAGCGCGCATTCGATCAGATGGCTTGGGCTTTCGATGAAGTGTGGGCCGTTAGCGAATGGCATCGCAAACAAATCAATGAGGCGACGGGTTATCCGCTGCATTCAATCAAAGCCCTTCGCAATGGGATCGTTCCGGTGCCGGATGTCGAACAGGGTTCGCGGATCGCGAGGCAGTTGATCTACGCGGCGCGGCCGGAACGCGGGCTCGAAAATCTCGTCAAAGAAGGCGGGGTGATGGAATATTTACCCGAATACAAACTCAAGGTCGCGATGTACGAGCATTTCCCCGAGGATATGCGGCCGTTCTATGAGATGTTGTTTAAACGTATCGCTGCATTGCCGAATGTCGAGATGATCGGCGGCAAATCTCAGCCGCAGCTTCGTCAGATCATCGCAGACAGCGAAGCCTACATTTATCCGACGCAGTTCGAGGAAACTTCGTGCATCCTCGCGCGCGAGTGCATCGAGCAGCGCACACCAATGCTGACGACGCGCGAAGGTGCATTGCCGGAAACCCTCGGCGACTGCGGCATCTATTTTGAAAAGTGGATCGAAGGTCGTTGTTTCGATATGCCGGAAAAGGGCACACCGGCATGGTGCAAACTCTTTGCTCAGTTTGTGCGCGAAGAATTGAGTGATCC
>JBGQGO010000839.1:0-2353 GCA_041497455.1 Blastocatellia bacterium
CATGCCGAGCATATCGATCAAGTGACGCGCCGCCTCCAAATCCGGCGGCGGCGGTTCCTCGCCGGGGCTCTGAATCAACCCCATGTGCATTGCCGCTTCGACCGCGAGCATATTCGCCAGGCTGAGAAACGAAGCTTCAGGCAGCCGCGAAGACTGCGGGCCTCGCGCTTGATTGTAAGCCTGCTCGGCCTGGCCCGCCGCAGCTTGCGCGGCAGTCGGCGCGGGTCCGGCAGCTCGGGGTTCACTCGCGACGGCCGCTGCTTGAGGCGAAGGCTCGGGTTGTTTCTTCGCCGCTTCGCCGGGGAACGATACGACATTGTTCGCCGCCGGTTCACGGATTGGAGTTTGCGCTTCGGCTTCGGTTACTGCTGTCTCGGCTTCCGGTTCAGCGGACTCGCGCGGGCTCCCGTCAAGGTTGTACTTTCTTCGGTCTGTAACTTTGAAACCTGTGTCTTCTCGTTCAGCCATATCGATTCACCCAGGAATAGAGATTCAGCATTCGTTGAGAGCAGTTATGCTAACACCGGAGGCGGAGAAGAGCGAAGGGGGAAGTCGTAGAGGAGCGGAGGGGCTGAGGCGCTGAGGAGAAGAGGAGCGGAGGAGCAGAGGAGGGCGCCAGTGCGCCTCATCTCCTCCACTCCTCTGCTCCTCAGCGCCTCAGCTCCTCCGTTCCTCCGCTCCTCTACGCCATTGCTCTTTGCCCTTTCATCTTGTAGATTCGGTGCGTGGCCGGCTCATCCGCAAAACTAGCAGGTGAAGAATTCACTGAGCTTGTCGAGTTGATCTCGCGGCTGCGAGCGCCTGGCGGCTGTCCGTGGGACCGCGAGCAGACACACGAGAGCCTTAAGCCGATGATGCTCGAAGAAGCCTACGAGGTCGTCGAAGCCATCGATGAAGGCGACGACGAGGAATTCAAGGGCGAGCTTGGCGACCTGCTCCTTCAAGTCGTCTTTCACAGCCAGATCGCGACCGAAGAGAATCGCTTCACCGTGGCCGAAGTGATCGAGCGCATCTCGTCAAAAATGGTCCGCCGCCATCCGCACGTCTTCGGCGAGGACACCGCTCAAACTGCCGGCGACGTGCTGCGCAACTGGGAAGCGATCAAAGAAGCAGAGCTTGAAGCCAAGGGCAAGCGAGCCGATGAAGGCTCGATGCTCGACAGCGTTTCGACGAAGCTGCCGGCTGTGATGGAAGCCTTTCAGATGACGGCTAAGGTTTCGCGCGTGGACTTCGACTGGCCCGATGTCGCTTCGGTGCTGGAGAAGCTCGACGAAGAAGTGGAAGAGCTGAAGCAGGCGGTTGGAGATGAACACCCGACACATAAGGAGATCGCCGGGGAGGTTGGCGATTTGCTTTTCGTCGCGGTGAATGTCGCGCGCCTGCTGGGCATCGATCCTGAGAGCGCACTGAAGGCGTCGAACAGAAAATTCAGGCGGCGATTCCGTTACATCGAAGACCGGCTTCGAGAGCAGGGCCGTAAGCCGGCCGACTCGGATCACATTGAGATGGACGCGCTATGGGATGAAGCTAAGGCCAGGGAGAAGGATCGGACGCCGACGGATGTGCGCCCGGGGTAGCCCTGCAAAAGGAGACTCGACACGTGCCAACATTGAAAGAGTTATTCGACCTCTCAGGAAAAGTCGCTCTGGTGACGGGCGGGTCGCGCGGACTCGGCAAAGAAATGGCGGAAGGCCTGGCCGAAGCCGGCGCGTCGCTCATGCTGCTGGCCCGGCGCGAGCAGTGGCTGACGCCCACCGTCGAAGAATTTTGCGGCCGCGGCTTCAGATGTGAAGGCGCGTTGTGTGACGTTTCAAACGCGGACGATGTTCAAGCCTCAGTCGATCGGACGATCGAGACCTACGGCCAGATCGACATTCTCGTCAACAACGCAGGCGTGACCTGGGGGCAGCCCATCGAAGAACATTCGCTCGAGAAATGGAACATGGTGCTCCAGATCAATCTGACCGGCGCGTTCCTCTTCTCTCAACGCGCCGGACGCGAGATGCTCAAACGGCGCAGCGGCAACATCATCAACGTAGCGTCGATCGCCGGATTGAGAGGCTCGATGGAGAGCGGCCAGCACATAGTCGGTTACGTTGCGGCTAAGGGTGGATTGATCGCGATGACCCGCGAGTTCGCCGCGAAGTGGGCTCGGCGAGGCATTCGAGTCAACGCGATCGCGCCTGGTTTCTTCCCATCGCGAATGACCGAAAAAGTGTTGGCGGTATCTCAACCTCAAATGGAAGCTGCGATCCCGATGGGCCGCGTCGGCGCTGAAGGCGAGCTGAAAGGCGTAGCGGTGTTCCTGGCGGCGCCGGCTTCTGGTTACATCACCGGTCACACGATCGTCGTC
>JBGQGO010000840.1:0-2349 GCA_041497455.1 Blastocatellia bacterium
ACGGCTTTACAGACGCTGCTGCTCACCGAAAACGCGAATCCCCTTCTCGTCGGCGAATCGGGCGTTGGCAAGACGGCAATAGTCGAAGGCATCGCTAAGAGAATAGTCGAGGGCCGGTGTCCAGAGAGGCTCGCGGCGATGCGGGTAATCGAAGTGTCGGCGGGCTCGCTTGTCGCGAATACGCGACTGCGCGGCGAGTTCGAGCAGCGCATTCAAGAGTTGCTCGCGGAAGCGCGCGAGGGCGTGATCCTTTTCATTGATGAGATTCACACAATCGTCGGCGCAGGGTCGGCAGAGGGAAGCGGTCCGGACGCGGGAAACATGCTCAAGGCGGCGCTCGCTCGTGGCAGTCTAAGGCTCATTGGCGCGACGACTCAGGCTGAGTACAAGCGAACGATTGCCCGCGACAAAGCGCTGTCGCGCCGCTTCCAAACGCAGGTGATTAATCCTCCTTCGCGCGAGGCGACGATTCAAGTTCTATCGGCGCGACAAAAGACCCTCGAGCAACATCACGGTGTTTCTATCACAAAAGCAGCTAAGATCGCGGCTGTTGATTTATCAGGGCGATTCATCCTCGACAAGCAATGGCCCGCCAAGGCGCGAGACGTTTTAGAGCGCGGGTGCGTGCTTGCAGTTACAAAGCGAAAAGGCAGCCGCAAGGGTCGCGTGTCGGTCACGCCTCAGCACGTCGCCAAAGTCGTGGCCGGGCAGACAGGCATTCCACTCGACCGAGTATCAGCGAGCGATATGAGCGCGCTTGCAACTCTCGAAGAGCGAATAGGCAAGCGCATCATCGGACAGCAGGCGGCAATCCGGGCAATCACGGACGCCATACGCAGAGGCCGTCAGGGGCTGGCGGACGAACATAAGCCTTGGGGAGTGTTCTTGCTCGTCGGCCCACCCGGAGTCGGCAAAACAGAGCTTGCAAAGGTAGTTGCAGAAGAGGTTTTCAGCGAGGAAGACGGGCTGATTCGTTTCGACATGGGCGATTTCACCGCGCAGCACTCGGCGGCCAGACTCATCGGCGCGCCTCCCGGTTATGTCGGCTACGATCAGGGCGCGCCGCTTGTGGAGCTGCTGCGCAAGCGGCCGTACTCGTTGTTGTTGTTTGACGAGATAGAGCACGCGCACGCAGACGTGCTCGCAGTTTTGCTGCGGCTGTTTTCCGAAGGGACCATCGCCGACGCTGATGGGAATACGGCTGATGCGCGAAACGCCATCATCATCCTGACAACCAACTTGCTGGATCCCGAAGAATCGCGCAGGCCCGGCTTCGTGCCCGACGTGAAATCAGCAGGTGAATCGTCGCAGGCCGGGTTGAGGTCGCAGCTTGAGCGCCACTTGCCGGCCAAGTTCATAGATCGCATTGACGCGATCATTAATTTCAATGCGCTGACGGTTGATGATCTGGAAGCCATCGCCAGGCTGAAGGTGGAAGAAGTCATCAACCGCGCAACTGCAATCTACAAGGTCTCCGTCGATGTTGATGCTGAAGTTATGCGCTGGCTCGCAGAGAAAGCGATGAGAGAAGGCTCAGGCGCGCGGGCAGTGCAGCGCATTGTCGACGAGCACGTCGGGACAGTGCTGATGACAACTTTAGCGACTATCAATCCTACAGAGACTCCGCGCCTCCGCCTGGCGCTTAACGATGACCGAAGCGGCATAGAATGCGCGCCGCTTGAAAACCATTAGCGTGAAAGGTTGATTGTCTTATGCTCTTCGAACAAGGCTATTTCAATCCTCAAAGCGCCGGCAATGAGCACGCGGCAGCGCTGTTGAACGCGGCGGCGGATCGCGCATCCGCCAAAGTCCGTCCGAGCGACCTGCTCGATGCTGCCATCGCGTGCGGCGATGCGAGAGTGCTCGCGATGATCTCGCAGGCGCTCACTCCCGGGGCGACTCCGAACGATCTGCGCCAGCTTATCGAAATCTACAACCACGCCCGGCGCTCGCCCACGGATTTCGACGGCAGCCGCAAACGCTTTTCCGACGAGGTTCTTGTGGCGCTCGACGAGTTCGATGCCGAATTTCAAAAAGGAGCGGAGGGGATTCGTGACGCATCGTTGATGCTTCTGATGGCCTGCGTCTTCAATCACCTCGATGAAGACGATCGCGAATACCTGACGATACTCGACGCCCCGCAAGCTGCCGCCAAATTCCGCGAGCAAGTCGGGATTATCATTGACCGGCCTACGCCGCTGTTCGATAGCGCGAGCAATCGCCTGCGCTCTGATGAGTTCGCGGAAGGCGCGTGGACGATGCTGGAGCACGCCGCCGTGCGCGCGGCTGATCTCGGATACGACCGCGTGCTGGCGCCTCATTGTTTTCTCGCTTTGCTGGGTGAGACTG
>JBGQGO010000841.1:0-2343 GCA_041497455.1 Blastocatellia bacterium
CAGAGTGCTGGGGTCAGAGTCAGAGAGAGGATCAGGCCGACCGCCATCAGCACGACGACTGTAGTAGCGAAGGGTGCGAGAATCTTGCCTTCAAGCCCCGATAGAAAGAGCAATGGCAAGAAAACGACGATGATGATAGCGGTCGAGTAGGCGGCAGGCCTTCGCACCTCGCTGGCGCCCCGAAGCGTCGCTTTGAGCGCGTCAGTAGGATTCTCTTTCAGATGGCGAAAGATGTTTTCGGTATCGACTATCGCCGCGTCGACCATGATGCCCAATCCGACCGCCAGACCACCGAGCGACATTATGTTGAGCGTGACCCCGAAAGCGCGCAGGAAAATGAAACTGATTACAACGGCGACAGGGATTGTGATGGCGGCTATGAGTGTAGAACGGACGTTCCCCAGAAATAGAAAGATAATGAGCACCACTGCTGCGCCTCCGACCAGGAGCGCCTCTTCTAGCGTCTTTGTTGCGACGTGGATCAACTCAGATTGGTCAAAGACCGTCGCCATCGACACGCCTTCGGGCATAAAGGGCTTGAGCTCCGAGAGCGCCTTCTTGGCTTGCTCGGTGACGGACAGCGTATCGGCGCCGAACTGCTTTGTGATCGTCAACAGAACAGCTTCCTGCCCGTTGACGCGAGCAATGCCGCGACGCACGGCGGCGCCGTCTCGCACTTCGGCTACGTCACGCACCAGGACTGGAACGCCATCGCGAACCGCGACTACGACCCTGCCGACATCCTCGAGGGAATTGATGCGCCCCAGGCCACGCACATCCATCTCTGTCGCGGTCCCTGTAATAAAGCCGCCTGAAAAGTTCTCGTTCGACTCGCCAAGCGCCTTGACCACCTGGTCGAGCGATACGTTGTAGGTCTTCATCCGGTCTGGATCGAGAGCTACCTCATACTGTCGACGCTCGCCGCCGTGCGATGTGATTCTGATGATGCCCGGCACGGTCTGGAGCTTGTAGCGAATGAGATAATCCGCCGTCTCCTTCAGTTCCTTCTTATCTACTTCTGCACCCTCTTTAGCCACGTAGACTTGCATGATCTCGCCCAAGCGCGATGCTGCAGACGAGAGCACAGGAGGCGTCGTTCCGGCTGGGAAGTTACGCGCGGCCGTCTGCAGCCGCTCGGCCAACAGTTGACGCGCAAGGTAGTAATCGGTGCCGAATCGAAACTCTGTGCGCACGGAAACGACTCCGATTTCAGATTCGGACCGCACGCGAACAACATTTGGCAAACTGCGAAACGCCGATTCAAGGGGACGGGCGATCAGAGTTTCGCCTTCCTGAGCGGCCAGCCCCGGATTTTCAACAATCACTGTGATGACAGGCGAAGAGAGATCTGGAAACAAGTCAGTCTGCATGGCGCGGTAGGCCATCAATCCGAGAACCGACGCGAGTACGATAGCAAAGGTCACCAGTAGGCGGTTTCGCAAAGAGAACTCGATTATGCGATTGAGAAGACCTCGACGCTCCATAACATCTTTTCTTTGTGAATCGTCCAGATTAGTGGTCGTCATCGTGTCCTCCCTCTCCGCCGCCTTCCTTGCGCATATTCTTGAGCTGATACGCGCCGGTCGTTACCACTTCCTCTCCGGCCTCAACTCCGCTCAGGACTTCTGCCCATTGATAGTTGATCGTTCCTATGGTCACTTGCCGGCGCTCGTAGCGTTCTCCCTCCTTGACGTAAACGGCGATGATGCCTTCATCGTCAACGAGCGCCGAAACCGGCACTAGCAGCCCGTTCTTACGCGTGCCAGATGCTATACGTACTTCGAGGGCCATCTCGTGTTTAAGGTGGGCGCCAACGTTGGTCACGCGTGCGCGCACAGAGACGGTTCGTTTGGCAGGATCGACAGTGCCGCCTACTGATTCTATCTTTCCTTCAAAGGGATGATCGGGATCACCGGGAAGGCGCGCGATAAGCCGCCCGCCCACTTGCACCCGGCCAGCCTGTGATTCAGGTAGCTGCGCCTCAATGATGACATTCGCGAGGTTCATAATGGTCAGCAGTTCGCTACCCTGGTTTACTGCCTGCCCCACCGAGACATGTCGGTCTACGACCGTGCCAGCGATTGGTGAGGAGATGCTTAGTATTCCTCCTTCGCCGCCAGAACTTGCTCCTAGCGCGGCAAGTGATTGTGTTAGTCGCATAACCACGGCTTGGTTTTGTTCGAGCTCGCTCACCGCTTCTTGTTGCTCACGTGTTATCTGGATGGTTGATTGATATTCATACTCAGCCTTCGCGTTCTTGTACTCCATCTCGGCTTCAGCCACTTCCCGCCCTGCGGCGGCGCCGAGTTCAGCCAGCCTCTTCTTGCGTGCAAGCGTAGCCTC
>JBGQGO010000842.1:0-2340 GCA_041497455.1 Blastocatellia bacterium
CATCAGATGATAAGAGTTTAAGCGCGACCTTACGGCGCAGTTTTATATCGTCAGCGAGATGGACTTCGCCCATCCCGCCTGCGCCGAGTTTCTTAATGATCCGGTAATGCGAGATTGTCTCTGAGACCATTCAGCCTTCCTTAGGGTCCTGAAGCTCGCCCAGTTTAATCCTAAAGGTTCTGGCTTTTCAATCGGGGCGTTGCTGGCGGCATCAACCCTCGCGTGATTAGCTGGAAGACTGCCGAGCACCGGAGGAAGCGATCGACGATCAACTAGGGTCTTTCTTTAGAAGATGGAGGATAGTAGGGAGCCGTTTCATTCCTGCCCTCCGCGCGATAAGGGTAGACCCAATGGTCGCGCTTAGATACGAGTAAACTATTCGCGGACGCGCAATCGCCCAACGAGCGGCGAGCTTTCGAACAAAAGACACATCGAGCCGGAACCTAACCTTGAAGTCAGCCGTAGTTGAAGATGACCGCACCACCGCAATCAATCGAGGCCCACTTATGGAAACGGTTCTCAAAGACGTCCGCTACGGATTTCGGATGCTGCTGCACAGTCCCGGCTTCACGGCTGTGGCTCTGCTTGCAATCACGCTCGGAATCGCCGCAAACACGACCACGTTCAGCGCTATGGATGCGACGCTGTTTCATCCGTTTTCTTTTCCTAATCAAGACCGGCTGCTGATGCTTTGGGAAGCCAACCCGCAGATGGGTTTCAATCGCGGCTCGGTTGCGCCCGCCAATGTCAACGACTGGCGCGAGCAGAATCAAACCTTCGAACAGGTCGTCGCCATCAACCAGCGCTACTTCGATCTGACCGAGCGCGACGAGCCCGAGCGGTTCTTGGGCTACCTCGTATCGGCGAGCTTCTTCGACGCGCTGGGTGTCAGGGCGATGTACGGCCGCACTTTCGCGCCTGATGAAGGCCAGGCGGGCACGCAGCAAGTCGTCGTGCTGAAGCACAACCTCTGGCAACGGCGCTTCGGCGCGGACCCGAACATCGTCAACCAAACCATCCGGCTCAACGGCAAGAGCTTCACCGTGATCGGCGTGATGCCGCCTGAGTTCAACTATCCGTTCAACGGCGGCGAGATGTGGGCGCCGCTTGTCTTCGAGCCAAAAGATCTGACGAATCGCGGCGATCACTATCTGCAAGTGATGGGCTTGCTCAGGCCGGGCGTGACCAGCGAACAAGCTCGCGAAGACCTCAAGGGGATTGCGGCGCGCGCGGCCGAGCAGTTTCCGGAAACCAACGCCGGACGAAGCGCCAACGTCATTTCGATGACGCAAGACGCGACGCGCGGCTCGCGCATGTATGCGCCGGTGATGCTGGCGGCCGTAGGCTTCGTGCTGCTGATCGCGTGCGCCAACGTCGCAAACCTGTTGCTTGTGCGCGGCGCATCGCGGCAGAAAGAGATCGCGATTCGATTGGCAATGGGAGCGAGCCGGTGGCGGCTCGTTCGCCAGTTGCTCACCGAGAGTTTGCTGCTCAGTCTGGCGGGCGGCGCGCTCGGCTTATTGGTTTCGGTGTGGGGCGTAGGAGCACTCGCACGCGCCATCCCCGACGGTTTTTCCAAGTTCATTCCCGGGTGGCATAACCTCGTCGTCAACCGAACGGCCTTCGCCTTCACGCTAATCGTGTCAGTGGTGACCGGCCTACTCTTCGGGCTTGTTCCGGCGATTCAATCGACAAAAACAAATTTTAGCGAAGCTTTGAAAGAAGGCGGCAAAGGCTCGTCGGGTAAGGCGTCGCACAATCGCGCGCGCAATGCTTTGGTGGTTGCGGAAGTCGCGTTGTCACTTGTGCTGCTGATCGGCGCGGGGTTGATGATTCGGAGCTTCGTCGAATTGCTACGATCGGACCTCGGCGTCAACCCGACAAACGTCCTGTCGATGGAAGTCTCGCTGCCGAATGAGAAATATGCGACGCCTGGTACGCGAAGCGATTTCTACAACCAGCTTCTGGATCGCATCGAAGCGTTGCCCGGTGTGACGCGTGTCGGTGGGGTCGGCAATCTGCCGATGGGCGGCTCCAACAACAGCCATGGCGTCGAGCGAATCGGGCAAACCGTTTTTCCGCAAGGTAAGCAACCAAACATCTTGTACACTCCAGTCACGCCCGGCTATTTCGAAGCTATCGGAACGCGGCTCATCAAAGGCCGCAACGTGACCAGCCAGGATCGCGGCGATTCACTGCGCGTAGCGTTGGTCAACGAGGCTTTCGTGAACGAGTTCCTGCCCGGCCAGGACCCTATCGGTCAAACGTTGAAAGAACCCCGCGGTCCGGCAGTGTCGATCATCGGCGTGACGGCCAATGTGATGAATGCCGATTTCGATG
>JBGQGO010000843.1:0-2331 GCA_041497455.1 Blastocatellia bacterium
ATGGCTCTCACCGGCTCGAACCAAATCGTGTCGAGCGGCGGCGACGAGGAAGTGTGGTCGAACGTGCTTGAAAATCCGAGTGGTCCGGTCTTTCAGCCGGTCGAAGCGTTTTCACATCATGTGTCTTCTCGTTGGTGTGAAGATGATGGCTGGGGCGGCAATCGTGGGTGGTAAGTGTTAGAGATCAAAACCAACGCTGAAAACGTCGCCGCCACCTTCGATCAGATGGCGCGGAAAATCCGCGATCAACTTCCTACGCTGCTCGATCAGATCGGTCATTATCTCGTCAAGGATGTGCAGGATCGTATTGAGAGTGCCGATCATGGAACGTGGCTTCCGCCGTCGAAGTGGACGATGGCGAAGAAGGGCGTGACCAAGGCGCTCACCGGAGCCGAGAATTATGTCTTCTGGCGTGTCAGCGGAATGAAGTTGACGATCTTCGGAAAGACGCCGAAGAATTGGACGCTCAGTCAGCATGACAAGGGCTTCGAGAACTTTGAGGCCAGCGCAGACGAGTTGGCCGCTTTGGAGGATGGCAGGATCAGGCTACACATCGTCAACCCTGCTCCCCTCGGCTTGCCGAAGCCGGGCGACTTCATGTTCGTTCCGAAGAGGGCAGGAACTACCCCTCCCAGGAAGATTTGGACAACGCCGGAAGACGCGGCGAAGATCACATATCCGGTTGCCTTCCGCTGGCTTAGCCGGCTGGTTTCGGATACGCAGGGAGTGAGGCCATGACCACGTTCTTCCACGATTACGACCAAATCCTACTGGATGCCCGCGCAGCCGTTGAGACGGCCAATATGGGCTTCAGCAAGGTTATGGCCGACGCTAATGACCGCGACTACGTGATCCAGAACATGCCCCTCTGTGACCTCCGTATAAGGCGCTCGACGCCAGATGCCTTGGGAGGCCAGAACTATTACGGGGATATTGTGATCGAGGCCGAGATTACGACCTTCGACGTGACTTCCCTACGTGACGCTGCTAAAATGCGCAATGATTTGGCTGGGAAGTTGCAGAAATTCTTCCAGGCAAACCCTCACTTTAGCGGTAGCTCGGATACGGTGATCGTCGGAAATGCCGAATTCGGGACCGGAGAAGACCCCAAAGCCGGCGCATTCATGGCTGCGGTTGTCATGGAATTTCACGTGAAACTCTACTCGGACGTATGAGGTAAAAAATGGCAAGCGGCAATGGTGGACAAGTCGGCCTCGCGAAGATCGGCTCGCTTTATACGGCGGTTGATACCGTCAATCTGTGGGCCAATTTCACGTCCGAGAGCATCGAACATATGCTCGACGAGTTGGAAGAGGCTTCGATCAATGGCCGGCGCGATGCGCCGAACAGCTATAAGGGTCTCGATCACGGCGCGGGCGATCTCAACTTCGAGCCGAACCCGAATGCGCTCGGTCATTTTTTCAAGGCCAACTTCGGCACGCTCGCTACTTCTCTCGTGACGGCCGCTGGATCGCTCGGCGCGAACAGCGGTGACTTTGCCGGCGCTCCGCAGCAATACCACAAGTTCACCCCGACGCAAGCGGCCTTCAGTGATCGCACCTTCCTCGAACCGTACAACGTCATGGTCTATCGTGATATTGGATCGGCTTGGCTTTTCGGCGGCGCGATCCTTCCGAACCTCAAGATCAGCATCGCAGCGAAGCAGATTGTGAAAGCCACGGCCACGTGGATGTCGCGCGATGTGCGGCGCGTGCAACGCACCAGCACGATCCAATCTCTCGTGTCGAGCGGCGGTCGTCCGTGGCTTTGGGACATGGGATCGTTTGAAGTTTCGACCGTGGGAGTTACCTCGGCCGCGCTGAATGCTTTTACGGCATTTGAGAACTTCAACATGAACTTCGATTTGCCTAATGATGGTATCGCTCTTCTCGACGGCACCAAGAAGTTCGCCGAGTTTGTTCCGACTGACTTCCGGCGCATCAAGGTCGATGGCACGATGTCGTTCCGCGATCAGGATACCTATGATGCCTTCGTGGCCTACGAGGCTCGTCGCGTGCGCGTGACCTTCCTCAACGTCAACTCGAAACTTTTCCTCGGTAATCCGACGAGCGCAGATGCGACGAAATTCCTCGGCTATCCGGGGCTGCGGTTCACGTTCCCGCAGTTGAAGTTCACCAAATGGTCCGCGCCGATGGGCGGGCCGAACCGGATCGTTGCGAGCTTCGAGGCGAAAGCCGAGTTCAACGAAGCCGATGGCATCAGCGCGATGGTCGAACTGATGAACATCGTTACGAGCACGGATTACACCACGGCATATTAAATCTTCACCGGAGGCAAACAATGAAGGTTCAATTCTCGAAAGAGGTTCGC
>JBGQGO010000844.1:0-2323 GCA_041497455.1 Blastocatellia bacterium
ACTGTGTTGTTGCAGTCGGTCATGATGATAACGAGATCGCTCTCGCGGCCCTTTGCTCCGTGCATCGTGGTGATAGAGACCTTCGGCTTCGAGATCAAAGCATCGTGGCCTTGTTGGTTAACGAGCTTCCGAAGCGTCTCGTAACGCCGCCGCTTCTTCTTGCTTCCGCTCGCGAAGACCTTGATCCATGCGTTGTCGTAATCGAGCGCCACCATCTCGCGCGTGATCTTCTTCTTCCGGCTCAATGACCGTAGAGCGGTCGCGTCTACGTTCAACTCTTCGCAAAGCTCTTGCGCCATATGCGGAGTGACCGAGCCACCATCGCGTAGCACGAGATACGTGTGGAGGAACTTGGCTTCCTTCCACGATTGGATCGCATCGCCGTGCAAGAGATGCGGGACGCCAATCGATTTGAGATCGTCGCTGAAGAGGCGCGTCTGTGCCCTGTGCCTCGCGAGCACCATGATGTCTTCGTAGCGGTCGAGATAGGTCTGCCAAGGCAGGGTCGTTGCATCGAGGTTGAGCCGGCGCACGGTTCCCGGCTCGGGCTTCCACACGACATCCTTCTGCTTGCGATGGGCCACGCGACGAATGATGGCGTCGGCCGCTTCGCCGATCTCCACGGGCACGCGATACGACTTGCGCAGCACTTCTTCCTCGTCGCACGGATGCTCAAGGAAGCCGTATTCCGAACCGCCGATGAACGTGTAGATAGCTTGGTCATCGTCGCCAGCCATGTAGATGCGCTTCGCATCGGCGTACATCTTGTGGACCACGCGCCACTGTAGCTCGCTCATGTCCTGCGTCTCGTCGAGAAAGCCGACATCGATTGGCAACGGCCCGCCCTCGGCGTCGAACTTCGTCAGCATGTCCATGTAATCGAAGCGCCCAACTTGGCGCTTGTAATCGGCCCACGCTTGCGCGAACCGTAGCACGCGCTCCACGACAAGGTTCCGATGCACCGGGAACTCACGCAGCACTTCCTCAATCGGCCGGCAAGCCGTAGTCGCGAGGTTCAACGCGCGCAGCGTGATGTTGTAGTCGGGAGCTTTCTCTTGATCCCACGTATAGTCGAGACTGTCTTCGGGCGAGATGCGCATCCCGGTCGCATCACTGAAGGCTTGATAGTCGGCCGGCATGATGACGGCGTTCTGCATCCCGATGTAGACGGCCGCTGCACCGTGGATCGTGCGGAACCAGCGAAGCTCTTTATCGCTGACCTTCATGCGAGACTTGATGACTTCTCGCGCCGCTTTGGAGAACGAAAGATAGCCCATGCGGGGCAGGGTGACACCGGCATCTTGCTCGCTCTTCACGCGCTTGATAAGCCGCTCTGTCTTCCCTGTCCCCGGAGGCCCGAAGGTCTTGATAATCATTCGCTCGGCCAAATCCTCTCGGTCAGTTCGGAATGGCGCGCGAGGAATTCCTTGGTCGCCTGCTCCCATGTCCAACAAGGAAGATAGACGCCGATCCCCTTCTCGGGAATGTTGAAACCGATCCAGTCGTCGTCGCCGCCCGCCTTCAGTTGTTCCTTCTCGTCGCGCACGATCTTGCGATCATACTCATGGATGATCTCGGGCCACGGCCACGGCATGCCGAAGCGCTCACTCACCGTCTTCTCGATGGCAAGCTCGAAGGGCTTCAGGCTCACACCCAACTGTTCGAGCGCGTTCTTCAATGGCTTGATCTGATCGCCCATCCAGCACTCGCTATCGTCATGATGCAAGCCGACGAACTGCGTCATGTGGTCGAAGCCATCGCGCTCAAGAGCCTTGCTGATTTGAACGCTGTGCTCGGCGACCGTGTAGAACTTGTCCACGTGGCCGTTGTAACGGCATTGCTTACCGAGCGACATCGCGATGTCCATCACATTGACATCGGCGTGCTTCAACGCCAGCGGCCACACTTGCCTGCGCGTCTGCGTCAACATCCAATCCTTATTGTTCTGCTCGTTACTCATTTGCGCGCCTTCTTATTTGGATCGAACCACAATGGTCCGTTCACTGGATAGCACCAAAGCTGTTCACCGTCAGCGTCCATCTGCACCACGCCCCACTGGCGCATGTAGATGAATGCTTTGTCGCGGTCGCACTTCAGCTTCCGCTCGACAAGGTTCATGAGATCATCGCCACGGAAGATGATCTGTTTGCCATTGTAAAAGGCTTGTTGGCCGGCAAGCGCATCCTCCAAACTATCGGTAACGATGCCCTGCCCCGTCCAAATCTGGAATTCCTTGATGACGCGATCACGCATCGCAACGTCAAGAACCTCAGTGATATCCATCTTCTTGAGATGGTCGGCCAACACTTCCTCCCAATCCTCC
>JBGQGO010000845.1:0-2320 GCA_041497455.1 Blastocatellia bacterium
CGCCGCGAGAAGCTGCAGGTCGCCGCCGATGGTTCGCTCTATTCGATCGAGATCAAAGACGCCGTGAATCCGCGAGAGAAACCTCTGCTTCCTGCGCGGGTTGAGGAGCGGCTCGAAGACATCGCGGAGATATACACCGCTCTGGTCACGGGCACGCGGGACTATGTACGGAAGAACGGCTTCGATAAGGTCTACCTTGGGCTGTCGGGTGGAATTGATTCAGCGCTGACGGCGGTGATCGCCGCCGATGCGATCGGCGCCGATGGGGTTAACGCCGTCTATATGCCGACGCGCTACTCGGCGTCGGAGTCGGGGCGTGACGCACGCCAACTGGCTGAGAATCTGGGCATACACTTTCAGGTGGTCGAGATTGAAGAGACATTCAAGGACTATTTGAGGATGATGGCGCCCTCGTTCAACGGACTTCCGGAAGACACGACCGAGGAGAATCTCCAGGCGCGCATTCGCGGCAACATCTTGATGGCGCTCTCGAATAAGTTTCACGGATTGGTGCTGTCGACCGGGAACAAGAGCGAGATGAGCGTGGGTTACTCGACTCTGTACGGCGATATGGTCGGCGGGTTCTCGCTGTTGAAGGATGTGCCCAAGACGCTCGTGTACGAGCTTGTCGAGTTCGTGAACGCACGCGGCGCTCGCCCAGTGATTCCGGAGTACATAATTACTCGCCCGCCTTCGGCTGAGTTGCGCCCGAACCAAACGGACCAGGATACGCTGCCGCCGTATTCCGTGCTTGATGATATTCTCGAAGCCTACATTGAAAAAGACATGAGCGCCGAAGCGATCACCGAATCGGGGTTTCCGGCTGAAACAGTGCGGTGGGTCGTGAATCGAGTTGACTCCGCCGAGTACAAACGCCGTCAGTCGCCTCCGGGCATTAAGATAACTTCGCGCGCGTTCGGCCGCGACCGTCGAATGCCGATCACGAACAAGTATCACAATTGAACCGTCATTTATTCGGAATTGGCGACGGCTCGGGCTTTCTGAATAGCACCACTCTTCGCCGAACCATCCGCCAAACGACCCATCCCGGCAAGCCGAAGAAGATAGCAATCGGAACGAGCACTATCACTGCCTGGATAACGAACAGAACTATTGAAGCCGCCGTATCAACCGCATCGCCGAACGCGCGCTTTATCGTAGTGCCAAATCCGCTGGTTGTCGCAGCAATGATCGGCATTTGAAGCGTAGTGGTGATAGTCGACAGTGCCGCCTGGTTTTCAAGGAAGCGGCGGCGGCCTTCGAGGCGTTCGATCTCAGTTCGAACATCGCCGAGTTGGCTCTGAACTTCTAGGGCATCCGACACCTTCCGAGCCTGTTTCATGATATCGAGGAATTGAGCTTCGAGCGCCTTTTTTGTTCGAAGTCGTGCCTCCAGGTCCAGATATTCTTCGGATACGTCCTGGCCGCTGACCTTCTCGCTGATCACGCGGCTGCCGACTCCATGAATCTGATCGAGTGCCGAGTCGAACCGTGACGACGGGACCCTCGCGACAACAGTAACCGTTTGAGTTGGCCTTGCCTGCGCGCCGCCGTCGTTATGTTTGAAGTCCGAGGTGACGATAAACCCGCCGTTGGTTTCGGCAATTGAAGTAATTCGCCTCAGTCCGTCGGTAGGTGAATCGGTCTCGATCGTCAAACTAGCGTCGCGGATGATTTTGCGATCGGCGGCCTGGGCCGAGGCCTGAACCGTGCCGATCGTCGACAAAGTTGCCGTGTCTGCATCGCTTACGATTGGCGGCCCTGAGCGTTCTTCTTCGTCCGCGCTATAGGAAGGTCTAGCCGCCATACGAGCAGCAGCGCGCGGCGCGTCCGCGACTTGATGTTCGGGAACGGTCTTTCGTTCGGGAGAAACCGGGGCGACTAAGGTCGTCGCCGCACTCTTAGGTTGATCCCGTAGCTTTTCCTCTGTACAGCCACAAAGAAATAGCAACGAGGCCCCGACTAGCGCAATGGACAGGTGTTTCACTGGTGGTTACCTCCGCTCAGTTAGACAACCACGGGCTCGGAAGGTTCCAATGATTAGGATCGAATGAAAGCGAGCAACTTGCAGGTTCAGGTTCTGGTGGCGAAGACTAAGATTCTTTCGGCGAACAGCGAAAAGGAAAAGGGGTCGTTGCCGACCCCTCTTGGCGCATCGCGTCGCAAAGGCGTCTTGTTACTTCTCGACGATGTCCGCCTTCAGAGTCGTCAGCGCGGCGGCGACTTCCTTCTGCTCTTTCTCTGGAACCTTGAACTTCGTTAACGTCGCCACAAGATGCTTGACCGCAATGTTCCAATCCTCTTCGGTGATGCCGAGCCC
>JBGQGO010000846.1:0-2309 GCA_041497455.1 Blastocatellia bacterium
ATCCACTTGTTGGTGGTCTGATAGAAGGTCTGTGGCGGTTCCTGCCCTTTGCGAATCAAGTAGCGCAGGTTGTTTTGTCTGCGGTTGGTGAACGGCAAGATGTAGTCTTGATTCACGAACACAAAAACTGACAGCAGTATCGACGCCAGCAACGCAGGCGCGGCGAGCCGAAAGATCGACAGGCCCGAGGCCTTCAACGCTACGACCTGGCTGGTCTTGTGAAGGATCCCGAACGTGATCATTACGGCTACCAGCGCGGCCATCGGAGCCACGGAGTTCACAATCCACGGAAGCAGGAACAGCAAATAGTTGGCGACTATAGCCCAGTCGATGTTGTTGCGCGTGATGTAGTCCAGCAACTGAAACAACGTGATGATCAGGATCAGCGCCGAAAAGCCGCCGAGGATAAACAAAAAGAACCGCGTCAGATCCGAGAGCACCAGCCGGTCGAGCAACTGAGGCAGCCGCATTGCGAAGAGGGAGCGACGGGGAGAGAAAGCGGAGGAGCTGAGGGGCAGAGGGGCAGAGGAGCGGAGGGGCGGAGTCGCAAGAGGGCTGGCCTCTGCCCCTCTGCCCCTCTGCTCCTCTGCCCCTCTGCCCCTCTGCCCCTCTGCTCCTCTGCCCCTCTGCTCCTCTGCTCCTCCGCCCCTCTGCTCCTCTGCTCCTCTGCCCCTCTGCTCCTCTGCTCCTCTGCCCCTCGGCTCCTCCGCTTTCTCTCCCCCTCTCCCTGTCGCCCCTTCGCCTTTGCTCGCCGGCCATGCATGGCGAAGGCTGCTCAAAGCCGCCAGCGGGTCCCATCCCGGCCGCCGCTGAGCCACTATCACCGCCACTCCTAGCGCACCCAGTGAGATATTAGCCAGCCAGATTCCCAGCCACACGGGCAGCGTGCCTGCAACTGCCGCGTGCTGCCCCCACAACGCCAGCAAGTAATAAACGATGGTGATGGCCAGTCCAAGCAGCAATCCGAATGAACGGCCCGTGCGAACGTTGGTGATCCCGAAGCCCACGCCCAGTATCCCGAACACAAGACACGCGGCAGGAAGCGCCAATCGCTTATGCACCTCGGCAAGCCATTCGCGGGCATCAGAGTCAGCGGGCGTGTGCGCGATCAGATCGGTCCACCCCATTTCTTCTACCTGACCAGCCTGACGATCAATGCCGGCCGCGTCGTTCCTCTTTTCCTCTGAGACCTCGAGCCCGTAGGTCATCTCGTCGAAGCGCGCAGCGGTGTACGGTGGCGACTGGTCGCCCCTCTTTTTCTCCTTGTCCTTTTGCTTTTCCTGATCGATCGACGCTGACGGTGCGGCAGCCGGTGGGGGCCCTGAAGCTGGCTCTGGAGGCTGGTTCTGTGACTCGAGCGGGTCCTGCCGCCCTGTGTCGGTTTGATGCAATGCGCCGTGTTGCAGGTGGAGCTCAGGCATCTCGGACCGCTCGCCTTGGCGCAGCGACCCGGACGTGGCCGTCACAATCTTCATCTGTCCCGGCCCGTTGCTAAGATCGACCAGAAAGATGTTTCGCCAGAGACTATTCGCGCGGTCGATATCCTCGATGTAGATGACCTTCTGCGGTATGCTTTCTTCAAACACTCGCGGCTTGATCTCGGTGTTCAAGCCCTGAAAGATCAGCGACTGGTTTGCCTTCAAGTCCGTCAGGTTTCGAATCGATCGCGGCAGCAGGTTGAATGTGATGTACACCATCACTGCCCCGATTATCAGCGAGAGAAAGAGCACCGGTACGAGCATGCGCAGGCGGCTGGTCCCGCTCGCCCCGAGAGCCACTATCTCGCTGTCACCCGACAAACGGCCCAGCCCGACCAGAGTTCCGATCAAAAGCGAGATTGGGAGGGTGAACACGAAGATGCCGGGAACGAGCGCCGACATCACTCGCCAGAGAGTCTCCATCGGCAGCCCGTTGCGTGATGCGACGACAAGCAGTTCTGAAAACCGGCTCGCCTCTTGAGCGAAGATGATGGCCGTCAACAGCATCAGGCCGAGCAGCACGTAAGGGACGATTTCGCGGATCAGATAGCGATCAAGCAAGCGAAACATTGGCATCGAGTCTAGCACGCGAGCATGGGGGCATCAACATCTTAACCACGAGCGTTGGTAAAGCGTAAGCTCCGCCTTCACACTGGTCAACAAGCGGTGCGAGCGAAGCCCGAACCCAATAACGCAAAGACAGTCACGGCGAACGACGGCCTCAGGCAAACGGAGGTTTAGAGATGGCAGAGAGCACGTGGAAACTCGGTTGAAGTTGTGAAGCTGGTCGTCGCTATCCTTACGCCCTTGTCTGTCGTCGCTTTCGGCTGG
>JBGQGO010000847.1:0-2307 GCA_041497455.1 Blastocatellia bacterium
CACGGATCAGATCCGTGAACATCCGTCCAACCCGCGAGATCCGTGGTCTATTTCGTCGGCTTCGAATAGGTCACGCGCCAGATCTTGTTCCCGCCATCATCCGTGATCAGCATCGAGCCGTCTTTCAACACCAACAGCCCCACAGGACGGCCCCACACTTCCGGCTTGTCCTCGCCAAGCATCCAGCCCGTGACGAAATCATCGTACCCGCCAACCGGCTTCCCGTTCTTGAACTTTATCCGAATGATCTTGTAGCCGGTCCGCGACGTGCGATTCCACGAGCCGTGCAACGCTACAAACGCGTCGCCCTGGCAGTCAGCCGGAAACATCTTGCCTTCGTAGAAGACCATGCCCAGCACGGCTGAATGCGCCTGAATCAAAACGTCCGGCACAATCGCCTTGGCGACAAGGTCGGGCCGCTCTTTGCGGCGCGGGTCCTCGTGCTGACCGAGGTACGCGTAAGGCCATCCGTAGAACGCGCCTTCTTTGATCGACGTGACGTATTCGGGAACCAGTTCGTCGCCAATCAGGTCGCGCTCTTCCACCGCCGCCCAGAGCTGTTTCGTCGTCGGATTGAACGCCAGCCCCACGGGGTTGCGAGTACCGCTGGCGTAGATGCGCCGGCCTGTTCCGTCCGGATTCAACTCGGAGATCGCGGCGCGCATTGGATCTTCTCCGGCGTTCACGTTCGACGCAGAGCCGACGGCCACGTACATCTTCGTGCCCGCCTGGTTGAAGATAACGTTGCGAGTCCAGTGGTTGCCGGTTCCTTGAAGCTCGGCGATCTTCTCGGGCGCGCCTTCGGCATTCGTCTGACCTGGTTTGTACTTGAATCGAACCACGGAGTCCGCGTTCCCGACATAGAGATAGTCACGCCAGAACGCCATTCCGAACGGCCGCGACAGGCCGGTCGCAAACACGAACCGCTCGTCGACGCGTCCGTCATTGTTCGAGTCGCGCATTATCGATATGCGATTGGCGCGGGGCTCGGTCACAAACACGTCTCCGTTGGGCGCCTGCAGCAGCCCGCGCGGCTGTTGGAAATCGCCCTCGGCGTACACGCTTATCTGGAAGCCCGGCGGCAAGGTGAGCTCGGCGCCTTCCGGCCTTGGAATGACGCGAGACTGATTGCGCGGCCCAGTCAGCACTTCGGGAGCCGGGAGGTCGGCAAGCTTTATTTCGTAGTGGCGAAGCGATGACGACTGCTGCGTTGAAGTCTTCGGCGACGACTGCGCGCAGGCAAGAGTGACCAGAATAAAAAGCGCGACTGCGGAAACGGGCCCGCGCCGCACAACGCGATTGATCGTGGCGGTTCTCATCGAATCACATCCTCCCAAAATGAGTGCTTGGAACTGGCGAACCATTTTCCCACAAAGAAAAGCAAAGCAGAAACGATTGAAGCTGGTCCGTAGTCCGTAGTTCTTAAGTGCCAAGACCTTGTTGACACCGAAAAGTGCCATGACCACGGACTACTGACCACGGACTACGGACTACTGACTACGGACTACTGACTACGGACTACTGACTACTGACTATGCTACTTCCGCCTGAAGGCCGGACTACGCACGCGGGGGCGGTTGTTCTATAATGCCGGCATGCCAAAGCGACAGATCGGAGTCGAGGTAATGGTAGAAGATCATTTCTGGAATGATGCACATGGCCGATACGTCTACTCGTTTCATTGCCCGGCGTGCGTGCAGTTGAGACTCACACCGGAACTTGGCATATACCGTTGCGACTGCGGCTCCTGGCTGATCGTCACCAATCAGAGATGAGAGAGTAAAGTCAGTAGTCAGTAGTCCGTAGTCCGTAGCTATGTACACTGACCACGGACTACGGACTACGGACTACGGACTACGGACTACGGACTACGGACTACGGACTACGGACTACTAACGCATCACGTTTCACTCCCGGTAACCTTTTGCGTCCGAATTGGGTCTTATCTTCGAAGGCGTTTTGGGATCGACAATGACAAGCCTGGAATCGTTGGTTGAAAAGGTTCGCCAGGGCGATGACGATGCCTTTGAAATCATCGTCCGGCGATTCCAGGACATGGCTGTCGGCTACGGCTACTCGATCCTGCGCGACTTTCAGTTGGCCGAAGACGCCGCCCAGGAGGCGTTCCTCGAAGCTTATCGCAACCTCGACAGCTTGCGGGTGCCGGCGGCGTTTCCCGGATGGTTTCGCCGAATCGTGTTCAAGCAATGCGATCGAATAACTCGCAACAGGTCTATCGCTATCATCCCGCTCGAAGCGGCGGAAGATCGAGCTTCGCAAGAGCCGACGCAAGCGAACGCCGTTGAG
>JBGQGO010000848.1:0-2303 GCA_041497455.1 Blastocatellia bacterium
CCACGAATGCGTTTGCGGTTCCAGTTCCAGATCACAAGCTGATAAGGCCGCCACAGATAATGAATCGGCACCACGAGCATGTGAACCAATCGCGAGAAACCAAACACCGCCACCAGCACCCACGCGTTCAAGAAGTGCGCCTTCACCACCATCGGCAGCGGCGCGATCATCGCGACATCAGGTTGAAGCGTGAACAGCGAACGCAGATAAGGCACCGCCGAAGTCGCGTACCAGGCCGAGCCCCAGCGATAGAAGATCGCGGTGTAGACACCGAGCACGACTTGAATCAAAAGAAGAAGAAGCACGACCACATCCATCAGCGAAGTCACTGCGCGAACGCGAGCGGAGATCTGCCGGCGCACGATCAGGTTCACGATGCCGACCAGACACATCAGTCCGAACAGCAGCGCGGTGCTTTCGAGGATATACAGCCTCAGCGGAACGCTGTTGAACAACAGCACGCTCTTTGGAAATGCAAAGCCGATCAGGTGGCCGGCCAGCACTCCGAGTATGCCGATGTGAAATGGCGCCGATCCGTAGAACAGCTCGCCGCCTTCGAGGAACTGCGACGACAGGCTCGAGTAGGTGAAGCCCTTCTTGAAATACCGCTGCGCCGTGACGACGACCGCGAGAATGATCACGGTGTAGGGAAAGATGACGAAGAAAAGATTATCGAGGTTAAGCATCATCACTCCTCTAGTCCGTGGTCCGTAGTCCGTGGTCCGTAGCTACTGACCACGGACTACGGACTACGGACTCTTCCGGTACTTCGTTCTTTAGCGCATTGCTGATGACCTCGATCAGGTCCCGATACGGATTCTCGGTTTGGCTGAGGGCTTCAAGCATCTTGCCCAGCGCCGGAATCAGAAGCTCACCGATCAGCGCGCGTCGCAGTTCTTCATCCTCGAGCTTCGCGAGCAACCGGAGCAGCACGGGCAAGTGGTCGGGCAACTGATTCGCCTGGCCCAGTTCGTACGGCGCTTCCGTCTCACGAAGCTTCGCCAACAACTCGCCGCGTTTGTAGTTCTCGCCGAACAGGTGATAGCCGATATCGAGCGTGCAGACCGGATTCAGATCGAACGTCTGCGTGTACAGTTCCTGCAGCTTGTCGATCGAGAGCTCCTTGACCTTCCGGCGGAATCTTATGAACTGCACCGCGACGTCGGGCTCCTGAATAGTCAACCATTGTTTGCAACGCTCGAGACGCGTGTTCCAATCTTCGCCAGGGTACTCGAGCGAGCTCGCAAGAATTTCGTAGAGATGATTCATAGTGCACCAAAGACATACAGGCCATATATCTGACAATTACGGTTCGGGGGCGCTCGGCAGCGACCACTGAGCCGTTGACATGTTGAGCTTGTGACAGTGCGTGCACTCGCCCTGGTTGACCGTCAGGAAGTGGTTTTCCTCCCCTCCGGTCAGGTGGATTCTGTGCAGCATCTGCGCGAAGGGGGGCGCCGTTGTCGACTTCTTACTGTGGCAGGTCAGGCAGCCTGCGGGGATGTTCTTGAGTGCGAAAGCGGCGACCGGGTGTTTACCCTTCAAGGTGACGCCGGCCGGGGCGGCGGCTTGCGCCTTGGCAAGTAGCGCCGGTTCCACCTTGTTATTCCACCCCTTCATCAGCGAACTGATCCTGGCGTCCAGGTTCATCTCAGGGTGATTGGTGTGGCAGTCCACGCAGGCACGGGGAAACGCATCCTCAGTTGTGATGCCCGGAATCTTTCGCGCTGGCGGCGACGCCTGCGCAGACGTAGGCTTATCCTGGCCCGCGGCTGAGAAAACCGCGGACGAGATCGATAAGGCTATTACTAGCAGCGAAAGTGTTTTGATCATCGTTCCCCCCTTTTCATGAGTATCGAATCGTTGGGATCGAGCAGAATCCTCTTGGGTCTTTCCTTGGAAAGAAACGAGACGGTGGCTTGCCTCTCGCTCAAGAAAACCCTCTCTATCCGAACTCCCGTTTCGGTTTCGACTCCGATCTCAACCGGTAAGCGATAGACGTTTCCAAGCTGCTCAAGCCCGCAAGTGATTTGGTATGCGCCGTCTTTCTGTTCGATTTCGGACTTCAACGAAATGACCGGAACCCCTCTCCTCTGGAGCCATTCGTCTCGAAACCATTGAAGGGACTGTCCGCTCCCTTCTTCCAGCGTCGCCAGAAACTCGTTCATCGAAAACGCGCGAAACTTGAACTTCTTGAACACGAGTTTCATCGCGCGCCTGAATTCGTTATCGCCGACTGCGTATCGTACAAGGTGCATGAGCCAGGGATATTTCCCGTGAACAAGTGCTTGATCGGTGCTTCC
>JBGQGO010000849.1:0-2303 GCA_041497455.1 Blastocatellia bacterium
GAGGGTCCAGTCCGGCCGTGTCGGCTGATCGCAGGAAATGGGGATCCGGCTCGCTCTCCAAAACGCCCGGCCTCGTAGATTCGTGGCCGGCGGCGCGAACCAGTCTTCTGCTCACCACTACGCCGTTGAACACCAGCCCGATCCCAACGCAGAGAGGAATCACACCGACAACCCATAGGCGGCGGAGGATCTCCACAGCATCCGGAGCGACATTGCCGCTCAAAATGATGCCCTGCATAAACACATAGAGAAAGATCGCGAGCCCGATGCCGGCGCTCGCTGTGATGACGCCGGCTTTGATTTCCCTGGAGCGCTGTATCTCGGCCCCGCGCAGGCCAAGCTCTCCCTTGCGCCTCTTACGTTCCCCGTCGGAAAGGAACATCTCAGCGACCCAGGTCTTGCTCCAATCGAATTTCTCGCCCGTCTCACGTGTCGCTACCACCTGACGTACGGCGTACAAATTCGCTCCGCACAATTTGCAGAACTTCAACTCGTCACTTTGACTTGCGCCGCATTGTGGACAGAACATCGAGCACTCCTGTTTTACATTCCAGAGGAATACGAGGATTATAAGCCCTATGTTCTCCGGAGTCACTTCCCAATCGGGCACCGGAGCCTGAACGGGTGATTTCAAGCTGCGAAAAAACTCGAAGAAAATTATTGTTGACTTCACCATGGGTGAGTGTTAGAAATGGCCCGTCGCAAAAGTTCATCTGATATTTGAGAGATTGTAGAGACTTGATCCCGGCTTCGGGATCGTTTGACCCCTCGGCGCCCCGCCCCTCGAAAGTCTCGCAAGTTTCTCCTCGTCCCCAAATCTACGCTGCCCCTTCGATGTGATCTTCGACGGCTGGTTGATTCGCTTTGCTGCTTCAATCTCCGGTTCGAAGTCGCGAACAAGTCGAGCACCTTCCCCGGGGGACACACATGCTAGGCAAAAAGAAGAAGAGCGTCGTTGGACTCGACATCGGCTCCAGCGCGCTGAAGGCGGTCGAGCTCAAGCTCACGCGCAACGGGTTCGAGCTGGTCCACATCGCGCATCAGAATCTTCAATCCGACACTATCGTTGACGGACACATCATCGACCTCAATCACGTAAGCGACTCGATCAGCCGGATCTGGAACGAGCACCACATAAAGACCGATCAGGTTGCCACGTCGCTTTCGGGGCACGCAGTCATTGTCAAAAAGATATTGCTTCCATCGATGCCGGAAGAGGAACTCGACGAACAGATTCACTGGGAGGCCGAGCAATACATTCCGTTCGACATCAACGACGTCAACCTCTACCACGAGATCATAGGTCACGACTCCTCGGGCCAGAACATGGACGTGCTTCTGGTCGCTTGCAAGCGCGACAAGATCGCGCAGTTCACTCAGGTGATCTCGCAGACCGGCAGACAGCCGGTCATTGTCGACGTCGACGCCTTCGCGCTCCAGAACGCTTACGAGGTTAACTACAACCCCACCTTTAATCAGACGGTCGCGTTATTGGATATCGGCGCTGCGGTAATGACGATTAACATCGTGCGGGGCACGACTTCGATCTTCACTCGCGACATCTCGGCGGGCGGAAACCAGTACACCGATCTTCTTCAAAAAGAGTTCAACCTAACATTCGAACAGGCAGAAGCGCTCAAGCGCGGCGCGACGCCGGATCAGCAGCTCTCGATGGAGCAGATACAGCCTGCGATTCAGAGCGTGTCTGAGATGCTGGCGCTCGAGATTCAGCGCACGCTGGACTTCTTCCGCGCGACAGCGGTTGACTCGCCGGCGATTGACCGAATGCTGATAGCCGGCGGCTCGTCGAAGGTCTATCAATTGACCGAGTATCTGGCAGACAAGTTCCAGATGCCGGTCGAGCGGTTTGACTCATTCCGCTCGATCAAAGTCGACGGTAAGAAATTCGACGACGAGTACCTGAGAGAACTTTCACCGAATATGGCCGTGGCCGTAGGGCTTGCGGTCCGAGTGGCGGAGGTGGCGCAATGATCAGAGTCAATCTACTTGGAGGGACCGCCGAGCATCGCGTTGCGGTGCAGAAAACAAAAGTCGCCGCGCGCCGCGGACAGCAGATCTTCATGCTCGCGAGCGCGCTTGTGGTGTTTTTGATCGCCATCGGAGTCGATCACCTTTGGACCAACAACGCGCACGCAGCCGCACAGGCCGAGCTCACGCGCGAAGAGGAAGAAGCCAAAAAGCTTGAAGCCGATATCCAGCGCAAGAACGAATTGGAAGCCGAGTTGAAGCAGGTCGACGAACGCATCAGGGTTATCAAGCAGCTTCGAGCCGAGCAGAAAGGA